>JAAYVH010000314.1 GCA_012517255.1 Chthonomonadales bacterium | reverse complement strand
CCTGGTTCGCCGACGGCGCCGGAAAGCTGCGTCCGGGATCGGGGTTGTGGGCCGCGGACCTCACGACCGGCCGGATTGTCCCGCTCGCGCTGCATCGGGCTGAGTATGATGACGGGTTTCGCATCTACCGAGCCCCCTCATGGTCGGCCGATAGCGGTCGGATAGCATTCACGGCCGTCGGGTCTCTGGACCGTTCACTCATCGGATTCGCTCTAGCGGACGGACGAAGCGCATCGTTCGAACGCCCCGACCGATTCGGCGCGTCGGGCTATGGCGTGTTCGCGCCGACTGGCAGCAAGCTTGCCTTCGCGCAAGCGATCATCAGAGGACCGAGCGCTGGGCGTGTCGCCACTATCCGGGTGGTTGAGCCCGGAGGCCGCGTGGCTGGATGTGTCTTCCGCGTCGCGCCGAGCGATTACGCTCGCCTGTGTCCCACCGACGCGTCGCGCCATGGCGGCCGTCCCGTGCAGCCATATGTGGCAGGTCTGCGCTGGACGCCGGACGGCGAGCGCTTGCTGTTCGCGCTAGGTCCGACGGCCTCGGACCGTGAGCGCGTTAGCCTCTGGTTGCTGAGCCCTCTCCAGCGGGAGGAACCGCGGCGGTTGTCGCCTGATGACGGCTACGGGTACTTCGCGCCATATCCGATCGGAGATCGGTATTTCGGCGCCGGTCGCTGTCGAGGCGGTCGCTACGAGGCAGTGCTGCTCTCAAGAGACGGCAGGATCATGGAAGCTCATCCGGTGCCGAGCGACGATTGGGACTGGCGGCCCGATGGCACAGCGGTGGTGTGCAGTGACAACGCACGCCGCGCCGCACAGCCGGCTGGCCTCACCATCGTGCGTTTCGCGCGCGTAGGCGTCTCGAGCCTACGCTGATTCGGCAGCGGGGCGGAGGCGTACCTCGCCCGGCGCATCTGGAGCCGCTTCCGGTCTAGTGGTGGCGCCAGGTCCCGCCGGAGGCAGGGACGCCTGGTCGCCGGCCGGAACCTCCGTGCCGTTCATGACCGCCAGGAACTCGGCTCGCTCGATGGATTCTTTCTCCATGAGGCGTGCTACGACCCGGTCCATCTGCTCCCGCTTGTCGGAGAGTATCTTCATCGCTCGCTCGTAGTTGCGCTCGATGATAGCCCGAACCTCGGAGTCAATCGTGCGCGCGACTTCTTCCGAGTAGTCGCGATCTTCCATGATATCCCGCCCAAGGAACGGGTTCCCGTGGCGCCGGCCGAGTCTGCGCGGGCCCAGCTTCTCGCTCATGCCGTATTCGCAGACCATGGCACGCGCGAGATCGGTCGAACGGTCGAGATCATTGGCAGCGCCGGTGTCCATGTCCCCGTAGACGAGCATCTCTGCGGCGCGTCCCGCCATCAGGACCGCGATGCTGCCTTCGAGCTCCGCTTGGCGCTGAGTGTAACGGTCCTCGACCGGCATGGCGATGGTGTAGCCAAGCGCCATGCCGCGCGGCAGAATGCTGATCTTATTGACAGGATGAGCCTCAGGGATGTTCTCACCCACGATCGCATGACCCGCCTCGTGGTACGCCGTCCGTTTGCGGGTCTCCGGCGTGAGGACCCGGCTCTTGCGTTCGGGGCCCATCATGACGCGATCAACGGATTCGTTGAAGTCGGCGATGGATATCCTCTGCTGGTTGCGGCGCGCCGCAAGGATGGCGGCTTCGTTGACGAGATTGGCAATATCGGCACCGGTAAAGCCCGGGGTCCTCTGGGCAAGCTCGTCCACCATCTGCTCATACCGCTCGTCGGACTCGTCATACTCAAGCGGCTTTCCGCGGAGATGCACCCGGATGATCTCTTTGCGACCGCGCACGTCCGGCGCATCCACAACCACCCTGCGGTCGAATCGGCCCGGTCTCAGCAGCGCTGGGTCAAGGACATCGGGCCTGTTGGTGGCCGCGATCAGGATGACGCCGGCGTTCGGGTCGAAGCCGTCCATCTCGACCAGCAGTTGGTTCAGGGTCTGCTCGCGTTCGTCATGCCCGCCGCCGAGGCCAGCCCCGCGCTGGCGGCCAACCGCATCGATTTCATCAATGAAGATGAGCGAAGGACGATGGGCTTTGGCCGTCTCAAAGAGATCGCGAACGCGACTGGCGCCTACGCCCACGAACATCTCGACGAAATCCGACCCCGAGATGTGGAAGAATGGGACCCCCGCTTCTCCGGCAACCGCCCTTGCGAGCAGAGTCTTGCCGCAACCGGGAGGTCCGAGCAGCAGCACGCCGCGCGGAATCTTCGCGCCGACGGCCTGGAATTTCTTGGCGTCCTTGAGGAACTCGACGATCTCGCGGAGCTCCTCCTTGGCTTCGTCAGCGCCGGCCACGTCCTCAAAGGTGATTTTCGGCACCGACTGCGACACCTGCTTGGCGCGCGAACGGCCGAACGATATCGCCTGGTTTCCTCCGGACTGAGCCTGGCGCATGAACAGGAACCACAGGAAGCCGATGAACGCCACCGGTAGGAGCACCGAGAAGAGAATGCCGGTCGTGAACTCGGAGAGGATCGGGCGCGTGTACTCGAACGGAACCTTGTTATCAAGCAGAAGCTGCTCGAGACGGCTCAGAGCATCCGGCGACGACGGTAGCTGGACGGTGAAGACGTCGGACGCTACAGCCGGCGGCTTGCGGATGTATTCCCCGGTGAACGTGTCTTTGGACAGCTTGCCGCGACGAACGTTGTGGTTCTCGATCTGCTCGACGAACAGCGAATACGTGAGCGGCCGGTTCGCGTCACCGAATCCGCCGATGTTGCGGCGCTGGAAAATGAACAGAAGAAGCGCCACAAATGCGGCGGTCATAATCAGTTTTAGGGCCCGGTTGTTCACGGGTCAGCCTCCACGGTCCGCAGATGCGGCCCTCACAGTATGGCACACTCTCGTTGCGCTAATCCTCGGCCGGTTGCACGGACCGACGCACCAGCAGGGCGCGACACGGAACTGACGCAATGCGCGCTCGCTCATCAACGCATACGCCCGGCAGCCACAGCACGCCTCGGGCATCGGCCAACAGCGTGAATCGCCGTCGGTCTTGCGAGCCGACATGAGCGTCTCGGAGGTGGTCTGCCACCGACTTGGATCCCGACATGCCCAGCGGCCGGATTCGGTCACCGGCATGAACCCCGCGGATCGTCAGCGGCGGCGACACAGCGTCCGACGGCAGAACCACCGCCTCTGCATGCACTGACATCGGCGGTTGCGACAGCGTCAGCTCTTCTGCGCAGTAATGCACGCCTAGTTCAGGAATAGATACGCAACCGGGCACCGGAAGTTCGCGAGGCGGCAACATCGGTGTTTCCGGCCAGCTCGAGGCAGCCACGGTCACATCATCGCCCACGGTCACGGTTACGCCAGAGGCCATCTGACGGTTGGCACATGCTCTTGCCTCGGCCCACGCCAGTATCTGGCGCACATCATCGGCCGTAACGTCGGCGTCGGAGCCGGCTACCGCCCCGATCATCTGGCGCAGGACTCGCGTCCGCAGGGCGGGCGGCAGCAGTTCCATCTCATCGCATGGGATCCGGTAGCCGCCCTGTCGGGAAGACCGAACGTGACGCTCGAAGGCCTGGGATGCTTCCTGTTCCAGGTGTGCATGATCTTCGGTCAGGAGCTCCGCCATGCGCAGCACCGCCTGTCGTGCGCGCGGGTTGATATGCGCCTCGACATAGGGCAGGAGTTCCGCGCGCATTCTCGTGCGCGTGTACCGCAGGCTTCGATTGGAGACGTCGCGGCGCGGGACAATACCTGCGGCCCGACAGTACGAACCGGTCATAGTGCGGGTAGCGTCCAGCATGGGACGCACGAGGTCGCCCTCTCGTGGCGGCATCGCGCACAGACCGGCCAGTCCGGTCCCACGGAACAGGTTCTGGAGGATGGTCTCCACTCGGTCATCTCCCGTGTGCGCAAGGGCGATGACATCGGCTCCAATCTCCGCGGCGGCTCTTCGCAAGAAGCCATTGCGAGCCGTGCGAGCGGCTTCATGGATGTTCCGGTGCATGCGACGCGCGTCGCCTCCGACATCGCCGCGCTCGATGCGCACGGGCACATCGAACCGCTCGCAGATCAGCGTGACGAACTCCGCGTCGGCGTCAGCCTCATCGAGCAGACCATGATGGAAGTGGGCGGCATGGAGCGTGAGATCCCAATGGCTGCGTAATGCCGAAAGGACCGCCAGCATGGCGCACGAATCCTGCCCGCCTGACACCGCGATGAGCACGCTTTCGTGCGGGCGAAGGAGGTCGTGACGCCTGCACGTGTCGAGCACGCGGGCGGGGAGCGGGTGGTCCATAGCGGGTATTATCGTGATACGTTGGACGGTCTGTCAAGCACAGACCACGGAGGAGAACGGATGGCATCGAAACCTGCCGGCAGCGGCGCAGGACTGGAAGACGTCGTAGCTGGCGAGAGCTCCATTTGCCTGGTTGACGGCAAGCGTGGGAAGCTGCTCTACCGCGGCTATGACGTGGCCGACCTTGCCGAGCAGTCCAGCTTCGAGGAAGTGGCGTACCTGCTGTGGTACGGCCGGCTGCCCGGTCGGATAGAGTTCGACGCTTTCCTCGATACCTTCACGGGCTCGATGCGACTGCCGGTCGAGACTGCCATGATACTCCGGATGTTCCCCAAGGCGGCGACGCCGATGGAGGTGCTGCGGACCGCAATCTCCTCGTTGGGCCACTGGGACCCGGACAGCGGCGATACGCGTCTCGATGCCTGCTTGCGCAAGGCCATTCGCCTGACAGAAAGACTGCCGCAGTTGGTCACGGCGCATGAACGGTTGCGCAATGGCCTTGAGCCTCTGCAGCCCATTCCGGGCCGCAGCATCGCGCACAACTTCCTCTACACGCTCTTTGGCGTGGAGCCCGATCCGGTGATGGTGACGGCGTTCGATGTGGCGCTCATCCTGCATGCCGATCATGAACTCAACGCCTCTACCTTCGCCGCTCGAGTGGTTGCGGCCACCATGTCCGATATGTACTCCGCCGTCACGGCAGCCATAGGGGCTCTCAAGGGGCCGCTGCATGGCGGCGCCAACGAGCAAGCTGTGGCGATGTTCAGGGAAATCGGCGATGCCGCCAACGCAGAGGCATGGATCAGCCAGGCGCTAGCCGCCCGCAGAAAGGTGCCGGGCTTTGGCCACCGCGTGTACAGGACCGATGATCCGCGCGCCGTCATTCTCAAGGAGTACGCGCGCTCGGTTTCCAAGGCCAGCGGTGATACACGGTTGTTTGACATCGGATGCGCCGTCGAGGCGGTCATGCGCGAGCGCAGCAAGGTCTATCCCAACGTTGACCTCTGGTCGGGCATCTGCTACGCCGCCATGAACATCCCGAGCGAGCTATTCACTCCCATCTTCGCGGTTAGCCGAATGGTTGGCTGGACGGCCCACATTCTTGAGCAGTGGTCGAACAACAGGCTGATCCGACCACGCGCCGAGTACATCGGTCCGACCGATCTGCCCTACGTACCGATCAACCGCCGCTAGTTTGCGAGCACAACGCGGCGTGGCGGCGCTATGCCATCGCCGCGTTCGCCTCGCAGGAGGATACCCATGAGCCTGCCTGAGGCTGTCACCGCTCGACATTTGGAAGAGCAGGTGAGACGGCATGTGCGCTACACCCTGGCGCGAGAGTGGGACCAGCTCGAGCCCAGTCAGTTGCTGGAGGCTGTGGCGCTGGCGGTCCGCGATCTGCTGGTAGAGGCTGCGCTGGAGACCGAACGCCGCTGGAATGCGACGGGCGCGAAGCGAATCTACTATCTCTCCATCGAGTACATGATGGGCAGGTCGCTGAGCAACAACCTGCATTGCCTCGGCCTGTTCGATCTATGCCAGACCACGTTGCGACGACTCGGCGTGGACCTGAACGATCTGCTGGAACGGGAGCCCGATGCGGCGCTGGGCAACGGCGGCCTGGGGCGTCTGGCGGCCTGCTTTCTGGACTCGATGGCAACGCTGGGATACGCGGGCCAGGGATACGGCATCAACTATGAACACGGGCTGTTTCGCCAGGCCTTCGTTGACGGCCAGCAGGTAGAGCGCCCCGAAAACTGGCGCTCGTTTGGTTCTCCGTGGCTCATCAGCCGTCCGGAGGAGGCGGTGGCCGTGCCGCTGTACGGCAAAGTCATCCACGGCTCCACCGTCGGCGGGCAGTACAACCCGGTCTGGAGCGATTGGCGCCTCGTCCTCGGTGTGCCCGCCGATATGCCGATCGTCGGCTATGGCGGCAAGACGGTGACGTTTCTGAGGCTGTATTCTGCCCATTCGCCTACCGACTACGACATGGGCGTCTTTGGCCGCGGCGAGTACCTCAAGGCCGTTGAGCAGAAGATAGCCGACGAGACGATTTCGAAGGTGCTGTATCCGTCGGACAGCGGCGAGAGCGGCCGCGAGCTGCGCGTTCGGCAAGAGTACTTCTTTGTGGCGTGCGCCGTGCGCGATATCGTCCGAAGATTCGACTCAACGGGACTTGACCTGAGCGAGCTGCCGAACAAGGTGGCCATTCAGCTCAACGACACGCATCCGGCGCTGGCCATCGCCGAAATGATGCGTCTGCTGGTGGACGATCGCGGACTTCCATGGTCGGATGCGTGGGACATCACGCAGCGCACTTTCGCATTCACCAATCACACGCTGCTGCCCGAGGCGCTGGAGACCTGGTCCACGGCGCTGCTTGAGAGGGTGGTGCCTCGCCATCTGCTCATCATTTACGAGATCAACCGCCGTTTCATCGAGCATGTGCGATCGCTCTGGCCTGGCGACGCCGAGCGTATCAAGCGGATGTCCATGCTCACGCCGGACGGTCCTCCCAAGATCCGCATGGCGCACCTCGCTATCGTCGGGAGCCACTCCGTCAACGGGGTGTCGCGGCTTCACTCGGAGCTGGTCAGGCGCCAGCTCGTGCCCGACTTCGCGGATGTCTGTCCGGAGCGCTTCAAGAGCATCACCAACGGCGTTACCCCGAGGCGCTGGATACAGGTCGCCAATCCGGCGTTGGGGCGTCTCCTCTCGAACGTCGCGGGAGTGGAGTGGATCACCGATCTATCGCGATTGCGGTGTCTTGAGCCGCTCGCGAATGATGAAGGGTTCCAGGAACAGTTTGCGCGCGTGAAGCTGGACAACAAGGCGCGACTGGCCCGGGTCATCAAGGACCAGTGCTCGGTATCCGTGGACACGGCGTCCATGTTCGATGTCCACGTGAAACGGATCCACGAATACAAGCGCCAGCTAATGAACGCCCTTCGGATCGCTCACGACTATCTGCGCATCGTCGAAGATGGCGTCATTCCACAGTGTCCACGCACCTACATCTTCGCAGGAAAGGCCGCGCTTGGGTATACGGCAGCCAAACAGGTCATCCGTGTTATTCTGGCCCTCGCGTCGGTGATCAACCGCGATCGGAAGGCGTCGCCTCACATGCGCGTCGCATTCCTTCCGGACTACCGCGTGTCGCTGGCGGAGCGCATCATTCCGGCGGCGGACCTCAGCGAACAGATCAGCACGGCTGGCATGGAAGCATCCGGCACAGGCAACATGAAGCTCGCCATGAACGGTGCGCTGATGATCTGCACAAGGGACGGCGCCAACATCGAGATCAGTGACTCGGTTGGGCCGGAGCACGTGTTCGAGTTCGGACTGTCGCACGAGGAAGCGTACCGGCGCAAGTGGGAAGGGACTCATCGCCCGTGGGAGATACTGGAGCAGGACAGCGGCGTTGCGCGCGTCATGGAGAGCTTCCGCTCGGCGCGATGGTCTCCGAAGGACCCGTCGCTCAGCCACTGGGTCTGGGAGCGGCTGGTGAACGATGGCGACGAGTTCCTGTTGCTAGCGGACCTGCGGTCATATATAGATGCGCAAGAGCGGGTATCTGAGCGGTATGCCGATCGTGCGCAATGGTACCGATCTGCGATCCTGAATGTGGCTCGCATGGACGGGTTCTCGAGCGATAGATCCATTCGGGAATACGCCGAGCGCATCTGGGATGCGCAGACGGCGGCATAGCGCGGCTGACCGGACGTTGCGGGGAAGAGGAAAGAGTGGAGCTGGGCGGATTCGAACCGCCGACCTCCTCGTTGCGAACGAGGCGCTCTCCCAGCTGAGCCACAGCCCCCTACGGAACGCCGGCGAGTATACCTGCGTCCAACCTGCGAGTCAAGGGTCGTTGAGCGCCGCTCGGGCAGCAGGTATAATCGCCAAGCGCACGCGCCACTAGCGCACACGGAGATCATCCCCGATGAGTCAAACTGACCTTGCCGTTCTTCAAGCACGCGTTGATGCACTGGAGCGGGAGCTCGCAGAGAAGCGCAGCGAGATCGTGCGGCTGCAGCAAGGCATCAAGGCGTCTGAGGTCACTGAGGGCCAGGTTTCCATCTCCGAGTTCGAGGAGACGCTCAAGCGGCTGGTCCAGCGCGTCGCAATGATCCTGCAGGCCGAGAAATGCGTGATCATGATCGTGGATAAGGAGACGGGCGAACTCGTAGCCCGTGCCCCCGCCTATGGCATCTCGGCCAACGATCTGAAGATGCTGCGCGTGAAGGTGAATCAGGGTGTCGCCGGCGAGGTGTTCCGCACCGAGCGTCCCGCGATCATCACCGATGCGGTGCGTGACCCGCGCACGGTCAAAGAGAACGTCGCGCTCCTGCACATTCGCAACGGGGTGACGGTACCGCTGGTTGTCGAGCGGCGCGATGAAGAGAATCGGGTTCTTGATCGTGTAGTCATTGGCGTCCTGAGCGTCTACAACAAGCGCTACAGCGAGGAGTTCAACGAGGAGGACGTCAGTCTCCTCGAGCGCCTGTCACGCAACGCGGCGTCCGTTATTAGCAATGCGCAGATGTATCGCGATCTCGTGGAAGAGAAGGAGAAGCTCGTCCACACGATCGAGAGCCTCTATGCAGGACTACTCCTGATCGGGAGCAAGGGCAACCTCATGCAGATGAACGCCCGAGCCCGGCAGATATTCAACGTCCGTGTGGATCCGATTGGACGCCCGTACGAGGAGATCATCTCCCACGAGAAAGCCTGCGAGGCGATCAAGCGCATGCTGGCCGTGGCGGAGACCGACAACGGGAGCCTGGACGGCAGCCATGCCGCTGAGGAGATCGGCGTGCTGGATCCGGAAACCGACGAGGAACGCGTCTTTCAGATGCATGCCGCGCAAGTTCGCGACGAGGAGCAGAAGCTCATCGGCACGGCGATTATCCTGAATGATATCACCGAGATCCGCAACCTCGAGCGCATGAAGACCGAGTTCGTGGCGATCGCCGCGCACGAGCTGCGGACCCCGATGACCCCGATCAAGGGTTTCATCAGCATGCTGGCTCAGGACACAGAGGACTCGTTCACCTTCGAGGAGCGTCAGGAGTACTACGGCATCATTGAGCAGAACGTGGACCGGCTCGGTCGGCTGATTAACGATCTGCTCAATGTGACGCGCATCGAGCGCGGCATAGCGCTGCAGCTGTTCTGGGAAGAGGTGGAGCTCCGCAGTCTCGCCGAGTCGGTGTTTGAAGTCCAGCGGGGCATGACCAACACCGACAAGCATACGCTGGTGGTCGACAGCGAGCCGCACGAGGTGTGGGCGACCGTTGGCCGGGATCAGATCGAGCAGGTCCTGCAGAACCTCGTCAGCAACGCTATCAAATACTCGCCGGACGGGGGCGAGGTGCGGATTATCATCCGTGACGAGCCAGAGACGAAGACGGTGCTCATGGGGGTTCAGGATCAGGGAACCGGCATTCCTGAAAGCGCGCGGGCTCGTCTGTTCAAGCCGTATCTTCGTATCCACAACCCGAAGACCGCTGGCGTGAAAGGCACGGGGATCGGCCTGTTTCTGGTCAAGAATCTCGTTGAGGCGCACCACGGCACGATCTGGGTCGACACGGAGCTCGGGCGAGGTACGACCTTCTGGTTCCGCATTCCGAAGACTCCCGAGACGAACCCTGACAACGCATGTGCCTCCTAGCGTAGCCTGGCGCTGGAACAGCCGCGGGACTGCAGGCGTCCAGCATTCGGCAGAACGTCGAACCTGCCGAGATAGGCGGCCATGGACCACATAAGCGTTCAGATTGTGCGATTGCCGCACGCCCTTGACATGCCACTGCCTGCGTATGCCACGGCTTCGGCAGCCGGCATGGACCTGCGCGCCGCGGTAGATGAGCCGGTGACCCTTGCTCCGGGCGCGCGCTGCGCGATACCGACGGGCATTGCGGTAGCCCTCCCTGAAGGCTACGAGGCGCAGATACGGCCTCGGAGCGGCCTCGCGCTCGAGTATGGCGTCTCCATGGCCAACACGCCGGGCACCATTGATGCGGACTACAGAGGCGAGATACGTGCCATTATGGTGAACCTCGGCGAGAAGCCGTTTGTCATCAGACGTGGCGACCGCATCGCCCAGATGGTAGTTGGACCGGTCGCCCGTGTGGTATGGCATGAGGTCGGCGAGCTGCCCGACACGGAGCGCGGCGCCGGCGGCTTCGGTCACACCGGCCGTTGAGGGGGATCGGACGATGAAGTGCGACGCATGTGCGGCAACCATACCGGATGACGCTGTGTTCTGTTCAGCGTGCGGTACGGACGTGGCGCGGCGGTCGGACCATCCGGCGAGCCCGCCGGAGCATGAGATCGCTCTGGCGGCCGCCAACCTGCTGCGCGTGCGCAAACGCTTCAATGAAGCCGAGGCGCGATGTGTCGAAGTTCTGCGCTCCGATCCGAACAATGTCCATGCTCATTCGCTGCTCGGCGACATCTATCTGGATCAGGGGCGGCGGGAAGACGCTCGTCAGTGGTATCAGCTCGCCCTCGACCTCGATCCGCGAAGCCGCTCCGATAGGCGGAAGCTGCTCGCCCTGCGAGGTGACGGGGCGACGGATCTGCCGCCGGACCCGGAAGACCGTCTGGCAGGTCTGTCGTCATTGACCTGGGTGCGATTCGTGGGCCTGGTGCTTGCGGTCTTCGTGTTGGGGGCCGTTGGCTCGATCATCGCGCGGAACTGGTCGCGACCGGCACAGAGGGTCGCTCCGGCTACGGCTGTGGTTGCGCCGGAGCTGCGCATGCCGTCCGAGCAGGCGCCCCCTCGTGCGGTGACGCGAACTCAGGTCCCCCAGCAGCCGGAGGTCGGTGAACCTGACCAGGCAGCTTCGTCAGAAATCGAAGCCACGGATTCCGCGCTCGTGGACATCGAAGTGCAGATCGCTGACGGCCTGTCCATAGCAGGCACGTTGAGCCCCGCCACGCAGGTTGTAGCGGTGATGCTCAGCGAATCCGGGCGCTCTGGCTCGCTGGTCCTGCGTCACTCTGCGGATGCCGGAGCGACAAGCGAGCAAGTGGAGTCGCAGATCGCGGTGGATGCTATGCGGGCGGTGCATGGAGCGCTGCAGCGCGCCGAGAATCTATCGCGCCTGGACGTTGTCGTGCGCCTCGATACGCCGACGCTAGGCGAGTACACTGCGTTGCGAGCCCGCGCGGACAGGGCGAAAGTGGCCCAGAACACGAGCGTCGCTGATGCTCAGAAGGCGTTGCGCGGGTTCACCTGGTATGTTTGGACGCCTGCCTGGCGATCATACCAGTCCTCCGGGCTTGAGACGCCGGGACGATAGCCGGCCGCCTTCGACGCAGTGCCAGAACCCTCGCATCGACTTCGCTGGGCTCCGATCCCCGCGACTTCCCTTAACATCGAGCTCTCGCTAACCAGCGGACAGGTGTTTCGATGGACCCGGAATGCCGGCGGCGCCTGGCTCGGAGCGGTTGGCGACATCGGCGCGTACATCGTGCCGGCAGAGCGCGGGTTCTGGTGGGCGACGTACCCGCCTGATCGCTGGAACGTTGTAGAGGCTTTCTTCTCGCTCCAAGTAGATGTCGAGAGTCTCTACCGCGAATGGGTACGATCGGATCGGCGGTTCGCGGAGCTGATTGACCTGTTCCGGGGCCTGCGCATCCTCCGTCAGCCGCCGGAGTCGGCTCTGTGTTCGTTCATCTGTTCGTCGTGCAACAACGTCCCGCGCATCTCCGGGATGGTCGGCTCGCTCGCTCGACTGGTCGCGCGCCAGCTCGCCGTCCCCTGGTTCGAAGAACTCCGGGCCGATCCGACGCTCGTGGATCTGGCGCGAGTGCAAGAACGGGCCCTACGAGATGCCGGCTTCGGCTATCGAGCTCGGTATCTCGCCCAGTTGGGGCGGTTGGCATGCTCGGGGCTGACGCCCGACATAGAGGGGCTGGAGCGTTTCGGCTGGAGCGAGGCGCGGGCAGCGCTCATGGCTCTGCCCGGCGTTGGGGCGAAAGTTGCCGATTGCGTCGGGCTGTTTGCCTATGGGCGACATGATGTCGTCCCCGTCGACACGCACGTGCGGCGGTATGTCGTGGCTCGGTTTCGGCCCGATCTGGCGACGCGTTCCCTCACGCCTCGGGTGTATGACGCGCTGGCAGCCGAGTTCCGCGGTATCATGGGACCATACGCCGGATGGGCTCAGCAGTATGCCTACATGGCTGCCCGCAGCGGTGTTGCGATCGCCAGTCTTCAGGGAGGAACCGGATGATGCTCCGCCTTTACAACACACTGTCTCGCTCGATCGAGGAGTTCGTGCCTCTCGAACCAGGCAAGGCGGGGATGTACTGTTGCGGTCCCACCGTCTACAACTACGCGCACATCGGCAACCTCCGGACCTACGTGTTCGAGGACATCTTGCGGCGGACTCTGCGCTTCAATGGCTTCACTCCGTTCCACGTGATGAACATCACCGACGTCGGGCATCTCGAATCCGATGCCGACGAAGGCGAAGACAAGATGGAGAAGGGAGCGCGCCGCGAAGGCCTGGACGTCTGGCAGCTTGCGAGGAAGTACGAGCAGGCATGGCTTGACGACATGGCGAGACTGAACATAGAGCGTCCCGAAGTCATCTGCCGAGCCACGGAGCACGTTCAGGACATGATCGAGCTGGTGGAGCGGCTGCTGGAGCGTGGTTACGCCTACGCCGCGAACGATGCCATCTACTTCGACACATCGAAGTTCAGCGACTACGCCAAGCTAGCGCGCCTCGACCTGCGCGGCCTGCAGGCTGGAGCAGGGGGTCGCGTTCAGCTTACGGGCGAGAAACGCCACCCCAACGACTTCGCGCTATGGTTCACGAATCGTCCGCGGCACATCATGCAGTGGGAGAGCCCGTGGGGGCGGGGGTACCCGGGCTGGCACATCGAGTGCTCCGCCATGAGCATGAAGTATCTCGGCCCCACGTTCGACATCCACTGCGGCGGCGTGGATCATATCCCCGTACATCACACGAACGAGATCGCTCAGAGCGAAGGGGCGACGGGACAGCCGTTCGTGCGCTACTGGCTGCACGGCGAGTGGCTGCTCATCGGGTCTGAGAAGATGTCGAAGTCCACGGAGAACTTCCTGACGCTTGCATCGCTCGCGGAGAAGGGGTTCGATCCGCTGGCCTACCGGTACCTGTGTCTGCAAGCTCACTATCGCTCGGAGCTGCGCTTCACGCTCGATGCCCTCGAAGCGGCCCAGAACGGTTTGCGGCGGGTGTATTCTGCCAGTCCGGAGCGCGAGACGCTGAACGATCCTTCTGCGTTCGCAGACGCTCGGGCTGAAGTGCTGGCAGCGCTGAATGACGACCTGAATGTGCCGCAGGTTGTGGGGCTTCTCAATCGGTATGGAAGCCACCGGCTGTGGTTGGAGTTCGATCACGTTCTGGGGCTCGACATCGCGGGCAGAACGGCGCCCGATCGCGGCGAGCTTCCTGCCGAGGTAGCGGCGCTCATAGAGCGGCGTAACGCCGCGAGGCGAGAACGAAACTGGGCCGAGAGCGACAGGCTCCGCGACGAGCTGATCGCCATGGGATACGAGGTGGGCGACGGCCCCACGGGCACCACCGTCCGCAAACGGCCTGTGTAACTGCGCCCTGTCATGATCCCGACTGACGTGCGGTTGACTGCAGGCCAGTCGGGATCTTGTTCTCAGGAGGCGGCGCGCGCGACCGACAGCATGGCTGCGATGGCTTTGGGAACCGCCGTCACCGCATCTTCAGCAGCCTCATATTCGAGGTTCATGAAGCCCCGGTAGCCAGCGTCACGCAGCAGGCCGGCGATCTTGCCCATGTCCGCTTGCTGGAGCACACCGTTCTGGCGAACCTCGGTCTTGATATGCGTCGAGATGGCGTAGGGGGCGCAGACTGCCAGATCCCGGTAGGGATCGTCGCTGACGAAGTTGCCGGTATCGAGTTTGACACCGAGCCATTCCGACTGCACCCTGCTCAGGATGTCCAGCACGCCCGCGGGCTCCGCGACGACACCGCCGTGGTTCTCCAGAGCCAGCATCACGCCTCGATCCTCGGCATAGGGCAGGCACTCAGCGAGGCACTCAGCCACCCACTTGCGACCTGTGGTCTGGGATACCCCCTTGGGCACGGCGCCGGCAAACACCCGCAGGCACGGAGATCCGAGGTCGCACGAGAGATCTATCCAGTGTCGTGCAAGGACGATATTGGCGTTGCGCTCCGGACCCGGCGGAAGCGCGAAGCTGTTGCCGATTGCCGTGCCGCAGACATCCAGCCCGAGCAGAAGACAACGGCGGACGATGCGGCGCAGGTATCGGGGCGTGATGGGAGTCGGGAAGTAGTAGGCTGTGAGCTCTACGCCGTCGCATCCCAGCTCGGCGCATCGGTCGAGGAATCCCTCGAGCGACATCGTCGGCGGCGAACCGGTGAGACAGCTACGATAGGAATAGGCGCAGCACCCCACACGGAGAACAGGATCGCCTGCTCGCGCAGGCGGAGGCGGCAGCTTCCTCGCGGTCATACCAGACTCCTTCCAATGGCCTCCGCGACGGGGCGGCATGCATCCACGAGTTCAACGAAACCCTCGTGGGTGATGGACTGCGCCCCGTCTTTGACGGCTTTCTCAGGCTCGGGATGCACTTCGACGAGCAAACCGTCTGCTCCTGCGGCTATCGCGGCTCGAGCCATGGCTGGAACGAGGCTCCACCGCCCCGTGCCCTGACTGGGATCCACGATGACGGGCAGGTGTGACAGCTCCTTCACCGCGGCGACCGCCGAGAGATCGAGCGTGTTGCGGGTGTGGGTCTCAAACGTGCGAATGCCCCGCTCACACAGCATGACGTTCGTGTTGCCGCCCAGAACGACGTACTCGGCGGCCTGGAGCCATTCCTCGATCTTGGCCCACATTCCTCGTTTGAGCAGCACCGGCCTGTGGCCGCGACCGACCTCGCGAAGCAGGTCATAGTTCTGCATGTTGCGGGTGCCGATCTGAAGGATGTCCGCATACTCAGAGACGGTCTCGACGTTGCGCGGGTCCATCACCTCCGTGATCACGGCCATGCCGGTAGCCTGTGCGACCGCTTGCAGGATGCGCAGACCCTCGAGACCAAGGCCCTGGAACGAGTAGGGCGACGTGCACGGCTTGTAGGCCCCGCCGCGCAGGATGCTGAAACCCAGCGCGCGTATCGCTCGGGCAGTCGCCATGGTGAGCTCGTAGGACTCCACGGTGCACGGACCCGCCATCATGACGACGCCAGTGTCGCCTATGGTGACGTCCCCAACGCGGATGCGGGTGCTCTCAGGCTTGGACTCGCGGCTCACGAACTTGTAGGGACGGATGATCGCAATGGCGGACTCCACGTAGGGGAGGCGCTCGAGCTGCTCGAGATACTGGGCCTTGTCGGCTTCGGGCACCCCGACCGCTCCGATGACCGTGCGCTCCTCGCCGTAGATGGGGTGGACGCCGTAACCCCAGCCGATAATGCGATCCTCGACGTCGCGTATCTGGTCGGGAGTCGCGTTGGGGGCCATCACTACAATCATAAAGCAAGTACCTCTGCGAGAGTGTTGAGCAGGCGCTCGTTTTGCTCGGCTGTGCCGACGGTGACCCGGATGCAGGTGGGTGCGCCAAACGCGCCGCCCGTCCGCACGATCACGCCTCGGCGGAGGAGCGCCTGGAAAATGGCTTGCGCGTCGCGTCGGGTATCGGCCCATACGAAGTTCGCCTGGGATGGGACGACGTCCATACCTAGAGCCCGGAGTCCGTCGGTGAGCACGGCTCTGCCCGACGCCACCATGGCGCGCGAGCGTTGGGCATGATCGGCGTCGCCGAGGGCCGCCAGGGCCGCAACCTGCGCAAGATGGTTGACGTTGAACGGCTCGCGCACCTGCTCGATCGCGGCAATGATCTCGGGACGAGCGACGGCATAACCGACCCGCAGTCCGGCAAGGCCGTAAAGCTTCGAGAACGTGCGTAGGATGACAATGTTCGTCTGCTCGCGGATCAACGCGACGGTGTCCGGGTAGTCCGGTGCGTCTACATACTCGAAATAGGCCTCGTCCATGCAGACGATGCACCGCGGCGATATGCGGTCGAGCAGTCGTTCCAGTTCCGCCTCGGTGACGTACGTGCCGGTCGGGTTGTTGGGGTTGGCGATGAACACCAGGCGCGTTTGCGCGGTGATCGCATCTCCGACGGCATCCAGATCGTAGCGCCAATCGCGCAGTGGAATCCGCACACACTGCGCCTGAGCGAGCCGGGCGGCAGCCTCATAGCGACTGAACGTCGGGCTGCCCTGAATGACCTGGTCGCCCGGCGTCAGGAATGCGAGGCCCAGAAAGTGGATGATCTCGTCGGAACCGTTGCCGAAGGCGAGGCAGGAGCCGTCAACGCGGAGCTTCGCGGCGAGAGCCGACCGCAAGGCGGGACAACTGCCTTCGGGGTAGAGATGCACGTCCCCGGCATGCGCTCGGATGGCCTCGACCGCCGCGGGCGAAGGACCCAGGGCGTTCTCGTTCGATGCCAGCTTGATGATATCACGGATGCCGAGCTCACGTTCGAGCTCAGCGATCGGCTTGCCAGGTTGGTACGGAATGAGACCGGCGACGTGCGGAGCGATCTCCGGCGCGGGGAAACGACGCATGGCTACCTCACGGGTGCGAGTAAGGACCTAGTGTACCTCAGCAGGTTTGACGGTGTCGGGTCCATGGGCTATACTTCGCTGATGCGGAGAGGTGTCCGAGTGGTCGATGGAACCCGTCTTGAAAACGGGCAGGCGATGAGCCTCGCGGGTTCGAATCCCGCCCTCTCCGCCGCTTGCTGCTCATAGCCTCCGCCGCGGCGCGGCCGGCAGGGAGATCCCGATGACGCTCATCACGCTCTTCTTTTTCGCCCACCAGCCCGACCGATTGCTGCCATACGATCGGCGTCCCTCCGATCCGTTCGCGAACATGGAACGCCTGCGCGAGCGCTATTTCGACGATGAGCTGAACGAACAGGTCTTCCGCAAGGTTGCTGATAAGTGTTACCGTCCTGCAACCACCCTCATCAGAGATCTGGTCCGGGAGTGGGCGGGCACCAAGAAACCGCTCAAGATCGGTTACGGGCTTTCGGGCACGCTGCTGGACCAGATCGAGCGCTATGAGCCGGACTTGCTGACCGTCTTTAGAGAGCTCGCTGAGACGGGGATGGTCGAGTTCACCGGTGAGACCTACTACCACTCGCTGTCATCGCTGTTTGACGCCGAGAGGGCCGAGTTTCAGCAGCAGGTGGCCCTCCATGCCGACCGGATCGAGCGCCTGTTCGGCCGGCGTCCGACTGTGTTCCGCAACACCGAGTGCATGTACAACGACGGCATTGCGGCTACCGTCCAGCATATGGGCTTCGAGGGCATCATCACCGAAGGCGTGGACTGGTTGATGGAGGGCTGGCGGTCACCGGACTTTGTGTACGAAGCGCCGTGCGGGCTGCCTGTGTTGTTGCGGAACTACCGCCTGTCCGACGATGTCGGCTACCGTTTCAGCAATCGAGACTGGGAAGGCTGGCCGCTCAGCGCCGATCGGTTTGCCGGATGGCTGGCCGCCAACACGGACATGAACGTTGTACTGGCCCTGGACTACGAGGCGTTGGGTGAACACATGTGGGCGGACACGGGCATCTTCGAGTTCCTGCGGCATCTTCCGCAGGAGATTGCGCGGCATGAGCAGTTGGAGTGCGTGACCCCCACGGAAGCGGTGCGGCGACTGCCTACGGTGGGACGCATATCGGTGGACGACTTTGCCACGATCTCGTGGGCAGATCAGGAGCGCGATACCTCGGCGTGGCTCGGCAATGAGATGCAGCGGTACTGCTACGAGGAGCTCAAGCGGATGGAGATGGCAGTCAAGCGGCTGAACCATCCGGGGGTTACCGACTGCTGGCGCCGTATGCAGACTTCCGATCATCTCTACTATATGGCCACCAAGTCTTTCAGCGACCAGGATGTGCACCGCTATTTCAGCGCCTACGGGAGCGTGTTCGAGGCTTTCGTCCGCCTGTACACGGCGGCAGTGGACCTGCGGCACCAGATCGAACGGGGCTAGACTGTCGGTCAGCTCTCCGGCGCTACCGCTGCGGTGGCGACTACGGCGGCGCAGAACAGGTCATCTGCCTCGACAGGCACGAGGCCGCTGAGGGGCGACTCGGCGAAATCGTAGAGGCACCATACGGGCTTTGGCCACCGCACCCCGGTCGGCGGCGCCGCCACGGTGCCGTGCTTGCGCGCGAGCTCGCCGCTGGGATCCACGGCGTGAAGCAGCTCGAGAACTTGATTGATCCGCGCGAGGTGATAGCCGCTCTCGTCCACATCGAGGGCGCGAAATGCGGCGGCGAGTTTGCCGGCCTCCTGCAGCAGCCGATCGCCTAGCGTATTGAGAGCTGCACGCAGCCCTTCGCTATCGGCTGTACGGACCTGTGAGGCTGGTCTGAGATCCGGCTTGGCAGGCGTTGCCGCCGGTGGAGCCGGCGCCTTCTCTGCGGCATCCTCATCCACGTTCGAGACGCCTTCGATCAGGGCATCGAACTCGAAGTTGCTGACCCCCTTGCGCAGACGCTCTCGGAGCGACGCCGCCCTATCCTGCCGCACGGAGCAACACCTCCTCGGCCAGGGCCTCGTAGTTTTGAGCCCCGGGGGCTCGGCGGTCAAAGAGAGCGATGGGCTTGCCTTCGACCTCGGACTCTGAAACGCGCACGTTCTTGTAGATGACAGTCTGGAAAACCTTGTCGCCGAACCGCTCGCGTATCTCTGCAGCGATCATGGTGTGCAGACGCGTTCCCCGCTCAAACATGGTCAGCAGGACTCCGAGCAACTCCACGCGGAACCGAAGGCTCTTGGTCAGCGCCACGATCATCTTGTTCAACGAATCCATGCCCGCAAATGCGTAGAACTTCGGCTCTGTCGGGATGAGGAGGTGAGAGGCGGCGACTATCGCGTTCTGGGTTAGCGTGCCAAGCGAAGGCGGGCAGTCTATGAACACCCAGTCGAACGACTCGGAGCGCGTGAGATCCTCAATGGCATTCCGTAGCCGGTAAGCCTTGTCGGCGTGCGGCATCATCAGCGCTTCCGTGTGCGCAAGATCGAGGTGCCCGGGCGCCAGATACAGGGGGATGTCGTGAACTTGCGTTATGATGGAGCGCAGCGGCGTCTCATCGGGATCGAGCAGCACCGTGTGCAGTGCGCTGTCCAGCTCGTACCAGGGGATGCCCATGCCGACGGTGAGATTGGCTTGCGGATCGAGGTCGACGAGGAGAGTCCGAAAGCCTCGCTCGGCAATACATGCTCCCAGATTGGCCGCCGTCGTCGTCTTGGCAACGCCGCCCTTCTGGTTGACTACAGCAACCACTCTCACGCGTAGATACCCTCGTCGGGGACGTGCTCGGGCGAGTCCACCAGCACCAGCTTGTTGGCGTCCACGGTGATGAAACCGATGGGGTTATAGGTCGTGCGCGGCCTCAGCGTTACCCGGAGACCTCCCGTCCGCGGTCGTCCGGCGACGGCGAAGATACCGTTGCGCAGATCGTCAAGGAACGCCATGTAGTCAGGAGACCGGTACTCGTCGGCCTGGATGCGCATCTTTGTCAGGTCCACCAGCGTTTTCCAGAGCTGCGATGACGGATCCAATGCGCGCTCGCGCGGTTTCAGCCGCACCACATCGCCGACGCAGAAAGGGTTGGCCCAGATATCGCCGATGGGACACCAGTCGGTATCCTCCACCTCGGTCATCGTCGGCGGACCGAGCGAGACGCCATCCGCGACCTTGATCGGATACAGGGCGCCTCGTCCCTGGCCATCGGCGGCAAACAGCGCCAGCGCCAGCATGGCGGAGTCGGGCGGCTCCTCGTTGGCGGAGATGAAGCGCGCCTGGGCGCCGTTGCGCTCGATCAGCGAAACGACCGCGTAGGCGATCGGATCGAGCGAGCGAAGCCAGCGCCGGGCCTCCTCGAACGCCGGCAACGGGTCGGACTCTCCGGACCAGTCAAGGACGACGCTTTCGGCGCCCAGAGACTGCGTGTAGGCCACAACCGTTGGCCGGATGCCGCCGGAGCGGATCAGGGCTCCGGTTGCGCCAACGTCGAGGAGCGTGAACTCAGTCTCGAAGATGAAGTCGGGTGAGGACAACGGTGGTACCTGCCCAGCATGGCGGACGTCACGTCGGCGGTCGCGTAACATGCAATCTCGTCGCCAACGAGGACGATTGCGCCATTGTATTACGCCTGTCGCGCGCCTGTCAAGGCACCGGCGGAGGGAGAGAGGCGATTGACCTCGTGCGAAGGTAAAGGCTATAATGAAATGCGCTCTACTCTTCGAGCGCTATTCAGTATGACTATGGACCGATCAGAACATACGCCGGGCTACGTGGCCCGGACTATCACGGGCTTCACGCGCAGGGGATCCCGGCAGTTGCGATTCCTGGCGGACAGCTTCGAGCACGTCCACCTACAACGCGCCGGCGTGACCCGCTGCGTGTGAACCCGCTCAGAGCCGAGGGCTTCGAGCGGGTTTTGTTGTTCTTGGGAGTCAGGAACTTCTGGGACGGGAGGCGCGCAACACGGTCTATGAATCAGGAAGTGTTGGTCTTGAACAGCGACTATGAACCGCTCAACGTTTGCCACGCGAAGCGTGCGCTTGTGCTCGTGTTCCTGGGCAAGGCAGACGTGCTGCATGCGCGCGAGCACGCCCTTACGCACATCAACGGGACCTTTCCGTCGCCGTCCGTCGTGCGCCTTCGCCATCACGTGAAGCGGCCGCTCCCGGAGCTGAAGCTCTCGCGGCGCACGGTGTTCGCCCGCGACAACTACACATGCCAGTATTGCGGCGCGGTGTCGCGCGAACTGACGATTGATCACGTCGTTCCCAAGAGGCACGGCGGCCAGACCGTGTGGGAAAACCTCGTGACGGCATGCCGCCGATGCAACATGAAGAAGGGCGACAAACTCCTGCATCAGACGAACATGCATCTCCTGAGGAACCCGGCGCGGCCTCGGTACATCCCGTATATCAGCCTGACCAAGTACCTGGCAGGGCGGCGCAACGAGGTTTGGCGAACCTACCTGCCGGTCTTCACCGATCTGCATGAGTGATACGCGCAGGGCCGAGAATGACGCGAGGGCCCGCCACCGGCGGGCCCTTCGGTCGTGCGGATGACGGTTCGACCGCGAAGACGCGCGATGGACTTTCAGCAGGCGGTTGCCTACATGTCGAATCTCCAGAGATTCGGCGTAAAGCTGGGAAACGACCGGATCGAGGCGCTCCTGCACCGCCTGGGAGATCCCCATCGGCGGTACGGCATCGCGCACGTAACGGGCACCAAGGGCAAGGGCTCCACGACAGCCATGATCGCGGCGATCCTCACGGCTCACGGATTCCGCACCGGCGGCTACTTCTCGCCCTATGTCTACGATGTGCGTGAACGAGTCCAGATAGACGGCCAGATGATCAGCCACGACGATATGGCGCGCATCATCACCGATCTGGTGCCCCATGTGGAAGCGCTGGCCAAGGGGCCGCTAGGACAGACGACCGAGTTTGAGCTCAAGACCGCCCTCGCGTTCTGGTATTTCGCCGAACAGGCGGCCGACTTCGCCGCCATCGAAGTGGGGATAGGGGGCCGCCTCGACGCGACTAACGTCGTGCATCCGATCGTCTCCGTGATAACCAATGTCGGCCTCGATCACACGGACGTGCTTGGAACCACACATCGGCAGATTGCCCGGGAGAAGGCCGGCATCATCAAGGCAGGCGCTCCGGTCATCACTGCCGTTGACGTGCCGGACGCGCGGCAGGTGATCGTGTCTGAGACGAGCTTGCGCGGCTGCGCCTTGATCGAGGTCGTCGAGGATGAGGGACCGTCATCGCCCGGTCGGATCACGTGGTCGCAAGACGGCACGGGGTTTCGGGTGAGCACGTCGCATCAGACCTACGACGGTCTGACTCTGGGCCTGATCGGCCGGCATCAGGGCTCCAATGCAGCCTGTGCCATCGGGGCTGTCGAGGCCATGGGGGCCGCTCGCGGGTTTGCCGTAAGCCCGGATGCTGTCCGGCGAGCGCTTGAGCATCTGACGTTGCCGGGGCGTTTCTCTATCCTGCGTGTTCGACCTACTGTCGTAGCCGACGGAGCCCACAACGCGCTGTCGGCCCGGGCTCTGGCGGATGAAGTGCGCAAACGGCCCCATGATCGCCTGCTGCTGGTGGTGGGTATGCTTCGGGGCCACGATCCCGACAGCTTCGTCGCCGAGCTAGCTCCCTATGCTGCCGTGACGTACGCGACGCAGCCAGAATGGCGCCGCGCCGAGGCCGCAGAGGTGGTCGCGCGGGCCGCAGAGCGGCATTGCGGCGACGTTCGGGTTGTTCGACCGCCGCTCGTCGCAGCGCGCGAAGCCCTGGCCGAGGCAGCTCCCGACGACATTGTGCTGATCACGGGCTCCTTCTACACGGTCGGCGATGCGCCGCCGGACCGGCTGTTCAGCTAGCGTCGGCCTGGGTCTGCAGGCGGTCCAGCTCCAGAGCTACCACCGTGGAGGGCACGTCGGCATTGGTGGCGACCCGGTCAATGACCTTGGCGATCATTCTCTCGGCGGCTTCATCCGGGCCTTCGGGACAGAGGCGACCGATCGCTTCATTGATTACGTGCACCATGGCCCGGATGTAGCGGGCTTTTGTCTGCGGAAGGGCACGCAGAGCGGAAGCCGACCATGCCCGGGCAGCTCCCTCCAGCACCTCGTCCCAGGACTGCGCGAGCGCCGCTCGGCGATCGGTGCGTTCGTAGGCCGCCTCGCGCATGGCCCGAACCCGCTGCTCCCTCTGTTTGAGGCTCTCCCAGTCGCCGATGGTCTCGCCCTCGATCACACGGAAACGCATGGGTCTGCCCGCCACCTTGGCCAGACACTTCTCAATGGCGTTGCGATGTTCAGGGCTGACGAGGTAGCTCGCCGTGTTGATCAGGCGTGACGGGACGGCGAGGATCAGCGTATCATCTTCAACAACAAGCCCGAGCGTCTGCTCCATTGTCCGCCATAGCGACATATGGTTCACGCGATCCTTTACGAGATCAACTGTCTGGCGCCACAGGTCTGACGGCGAAAGGCACGTATCGGGCATGGGGGCTACTCCATGGTGAGGGTTCTTCGACGCGCAGCATTATACTTCACCCCTGCTGCTGTCGTGGTGCTTGCGGGAATGCAGGGAGCATGCCGCGGCGACATCGCCATCGCCGGCGATCGGCTGACCGTTCGGAGCGCGCACATTCGCGTGGTGCTGCGAGCGGGAGAGGTGGCAGAGATCACCAACCGGCTCACGGATGAGGTAGTCTCGACCGGCACAGGCCGTCTGGATCCCATGACAACCGCCTTGCGGGTCAAGGGGGCTGCAGGACCGATGCGAGCCGACGGCTGGCGCCTGGCCCATGAGGATGCGGTTCGGCGCGAAGCTGCTCAGACGGTTCTCCGCGATGGCTCCACGACTGTCTGGCTGAATGTTCAGGTTGACCCCGAGACGCAGGACATCGTAATCGGGGCCTGGGGAGACTCGCTTCAGGAGGGCCTGCAGGGCTTCCGTCTGGGCGTGCGCAGCCTCGACCTTACGGTGGGGCGTCTCGTCGTTCCCACTCAGCGCGGGCTGGAGTACTCGCGTGCGAGCGGCGAGCCGCCAGAGCCCATCCAGTATCCCGGCGAATGGGCGGCGCAGATGCTGGTCTGGCAGTCGGCGCAAGGAGGAGTGGTGTTCTACTCGCGCGACGACGAGTCACGCTACAAACGCCTTCACCTTGCCCGTCGTGGCGATCGATTGGACCTGGGTCTCGAGACGCAGGCCGAGGCGCCATGGTCCCGTCAGACGAGCGTGCCGCACCTGGAATGGCGCATCAATGCCTATCGCGGCGATTGGCGGGTCCCGACAGCCGGCTATCGCGCGCTCATGAGCTTCCTGAAGCCGAGGGCAGCGCCGTCCGATGCGCAACTCTGGGTCGGGCAGATCGAAGCCGTTGTGAGCGTCGGGGCCGATGACGCCGCGAAGCTGGGTGACATCGCCCGGCAACGCCCTCCGGCAAAGTCGCTGCTTCTGCTGAACGACTGGCGTGAAGGCGATGACCCGGCACGCAGAATGACCGAACGGGCCGGATCGTTGATCTCGCGCGCTCACTCCATGGGGTTCTACGTGATGGTACCCGTGCGCATCACACGCGCCAGCAAGCAGTGGGATGGGCTCGGGCGGGTGGCTCGGTATCAGGCGCGGGATCCCGTCACAGGAGACCGGAAGCTAGAGGACGGCGGCGTCGTCATGAACCCGGCGTCGCGCGAGTGGCGAGCCGCCGTGGTGCGCGGACTGCGATCGGCATTCGCCGGCGACTGTCCGGATGCGATGCTCATTCTGGACGGTTGCTCCATGTTGAACGACGGCGCAGGGCGAGTGGACGGAAGAACGGCTGCCGAGGGATTGGCAGCGATGATGCAGGACATCCAGCGCGCATTCCCGGACATGGTGCTCGCCTCCGACGGGCTGTCCGAGCTGATCTGGCCGCACGTGCGGATTGCGCGCCGTCCGATCGCCCCTGAGGCACACAGCCGTACGTTAGCTGCCGCCATTTTCGGCAGCACGATCCTGTGGTTCGGACCTTAGGGCACCGTCCGGCTGCCGTTCCGGGCATAGCGCCCGTTCGAAGAACCGCCTCAGCGCGGCATAGTAGGCCGTTCGCTCGGATCGGTCCACGCCGATGTGCCACGAGCGCGGCAGGATCATGAGGTCCTTCGGGGGATGGGCGGCGTCATACAGGTCACGCGCATCCTGCAGGCTGATGAAGGGGTCCCATTCTCCGTGGCAGATCATCACAGGTCTCGGGGCGATCGAGCCGATCACCGCAAGCGGCGCAACGCTCTTCGGGTTATGGCGGAGCCACAGCCGCCCGATCAGGGCTGAGGGACGCGCGAGCATCGCACCGAGGATGCCGAGGAAAAACGTTCCGCGATCGGCGATGGCTCTGTCGAGCGAAGCGTACGCCCCCTGCGTCGCCACGGCGCGAATGCGGCTGTCTCCCGCCGCGGCCATGATGGCGACCGCTCCACCCATGGAGTAGCCGAAGACGCCGATCGGGAGACTGTAGGTGTCTGCGCGCGAGCGGAGGAAGTCCACTGCCGCTTCGAGGTCCTTCACTTCATCCGCTCCGATGGTGCTGATGGATCCCTCGCTCCTGCCGGCACGGCGGAAGTCGAACATGAGGAAGGAGAAGGGTCCGTTCCTGAGGCCGCGGTAGACATCGAGCATCTGGACTCGGTTGAACTGGTGTCCGTGACACAGAATCAGAGCCGCCTGCGCACCGTCTCGCATGAAGAGCCAGCCGGAGAGCTTCAGGCCATCCGACGTGAGGAATGCGACGTTCTCGGGGGAGCCGTCCTCTTCGCCCGGCTCATCGGGCACTCGCATACGCCACGGATGCGTGGATCCGTACGCGAGCAGCCAGACAGCGACGACCCAGGCTGCCGCAACGAGCGCAGCGACAACCATGATGGTCAGGATCATAGCGGTAGCCTGGCCTCAGCCAAGCGGGTCCGGGCGGCCTGCTCGCGATGCGCAGCGGGCCGCCCGGTGTGTGTCAGCCGTAGAGCGGGCCGAACGTCGCGCACGCGCGGTAGTCGGCACCCTGAGGATCGAGCGCTCCGAAGCGGCTCCAGACGGCGGGACGAAAGACCCGCTCGTCGGGAATGTTGTGCATGTCCACTGGTATGCGCAGGATCGAGGCCAGAGCCAGGAGCTCAGCTCCGATGTGGCCGCAGCTGATGGCGCCGTGGTTGGCTCCCCAGTTGTTCATGACGCTATAGACGTCGCGGAAGGGCCCCGATCCTGTGAGCCGCGGAGCGAACCATGTGGTCGGCCAACCGGGGCTCGTTCGCTGCTGCAGCTTCTGGTCGGCCTCTGGCGGAAGGGAAACAGTCGTCCCTTCGGCAATCTGAAGCACCGGTCCGAGGCCGCGCACGAGATTCAGCCTGGCCATCGTGCACGGCATGCCTCCGACGGTCACGAACTGCGAGGAGAACCCTCCTCCGCGGAAGTACTCGAGTTCGGCAGGACACCAGCGGGTGGCGTCGAGACACGCCTGGGCCTCGTCCGGGGTTATCTCCCAGTAGGGCTTCATGGCAGGCTGCCCGTTGCGGGTCTGCCGACCGGATGCATCGAGGGCGGAGGCGCCGGAGTTGATAAGGTGGATGATCCCGCCCGCCGCGTCTCCGGAGAGCCGATGACCGGTGACTCGCTCGACAGCCTCGGGGCTCCAGAAGGTGCGCACATCCGAGAACATCTGCGCCGATCCGGTCAGCAAGTGCATCAGCAGCATGGTGGCGCCGTTCAGGGAGTCGTTCTCCGTCGCAACGATGAAGGGCTGTCGGATGCCGTTCCAGTCGAACGAGGAGCAGAGGATGGCCTCAAGGAAATCGCCATTCGGCATGTGGTCGGTCCACTGGCGCTGACCCTGGAACCCTGACGCAAGGGCGTTGTGTCCCTCGGCTTCTTCCTTGTGGCCCATCTCGGCGAGAACCGGGTTGCCGATCATGAGGTCGCGCGCGATGATCGCCATCTTCACGCACGTCTCCCAGTCCTGATCCTTCTGCGTACGCGTTCGCTGCTTTTCTGGCTTGTTGAAGTCCGGGCCCTCCTTGCAGTTGGACTTCGTCCACGCGAGCGCGCGCTCGAACTCGGCTTTGTCGAATATGCCCCGATCGAGCCGCCGTATGAACTCGGTCATGTCAACCGTTTCGTTGCGCATGCCGAGATAGGACTGGAAGAACTCCTGGTCAACGATGCTTCCGGCGATCCCCATGGAGACTGACCCGAACGCGAGATAGCTCTTGCCGCGCATGGTTGCGGCGGCGAGCCCTGCTCTGGCGAACATGAGGAGCTTCGCCTTGACATCGTCGGGGATCGTGGTGTCGTCGGCGTCCTGCACGTCGCGTCCGTAGATGCCGAACGCGGGCAGACCCTTCTGGGCATGGGCGGCGAGCACGGCAGCCAGGTAGACGGCGCCCGGTCGCTCGGTGCCGTTGAAACCCCAGATGGCTTTCGGCCGCAGCGGATCCATGTCCATCGTTTCGGAGCCATAGCACCAGCAGGGCGTGACGGTGATCGAGACGCCCACTCCTTCCCGATCGAACTTCTCGGCGCATCGGGCGGCTTCGGCAACGCCACCGATGCACGTGTCGGCGATCACGCACTCGACCGGAAGTCCGCATGGATGTCGGAGAGCGCTCTCGAGGAATGCGGCCGCGTTGCGAGCCATGGCCATGGTCTGGCCCTCGAGCGACTCCCGAACGCCGTCGCGTCGGCCATCAATGGTGGGTCTGATCCCGATCTTCGGGAGCGACCCCTGCAGGCGGTTGGTTGGCTGTTGCACTGTCATGTCTTTCGTTACTCCTGTTTCAGCACTCGGGCGTTCATCGCGTGCCCATGAGCGCATCGAGAATGAACGCGTCCAGACCCTCGTAATCGCGCGCCTGTCGGAAGCCGTTCCAGGCGTCACGATCAATGGATGCCGACACCTGCACGAGACGCTCGAACATCCGCTTGCTGTTGGTGAGGTGTTTGGTGGCTATCTCGGCGGGTTGCGTGCGCATCGCCTTGACATCCAGCCCGACCACCTCGCCGTTCTTGCCAAAGTCGTTCTGCACCAGCACATCCACGACGTTGAACGCGCGGCGCAGGTTGGCGCTGCCAAAGCTCTTGTCCTCGTCGAACTTGAGGCCGTCCTGATCGTTGAGATGGACGCCCCAGAGCTTCCCATGCCAGATGGCGAATGCCATCTCCTCGGAAGGATCCAGACCGAGCAGGATCGAGTGTGCGGCCTCGATGAGCGTGCCTACGCGGGCCGGCTCAGCCGTCCGCGATGCCATCGCGAGGAAGTGGGCGGTCGAAGGAAGGTACATCAGATCCATGGGCTCGTTGGGCTTCATCTCGCCCAGAATGCGAATCGAGGAGTCATAAGCCAGAAGGCCATTGACGAACTCCACGAACTGGTCGAATGCAGCCACGGGGTTCTTGGCTTCGCGGATGTAGGTCCCTTCACGAGCGGGCCAGATGACGATTCGGTCGGTTCCGAGGACCTTGGCAATGTCAACGGCGCGCTTGCCGCGATCGAGCGCGGCCTTGCGGATATCCTTGTCATTCGCGGTGATGGCGCCGTCAACGAACAGCGGGTCTTCCCACAGCCGCGGAGCTACGAACTCGACCTTGAGGCCTGCGTCTTCGCAGAGCGCTCGAACGCGTGCCGCCTCGGCGGCCACCGACACAGGCGACACGCCAAGGGGTACGGCATCGTCGTCATGGAACTGGACGTAGTCGAAACCGAGTGACTTGAGCGTCGTGAGCTTAGCGGCGAAAGGAATCTCGGATCTCACGACGGGTCCAAACGGATCTTAGCCGCGGTTGAGGTTCCATACACCGGCCGAGAACGAGAAAGTGGTGTTCATGGGTTTGGTGCTCCGTTAGCGGGTCGGCTCTTCGCGCGCGAAGAGCGGCTTCATACTGGCGGCCTCTGCCTGGATGGCCGCGATCTCGTCGTCCGTCATGGGGGTGAAGCGTTCGCCAAAGCGGCACGCCATCTCGAAGAGATCGGGGTCTCCCGGCGGTATGGCGGCCGCGATCGGCAGCGACAGGGTCCAACGAAGCGCCCGCTCCGCATCCTCTGGATCGGAGAAGGGTTCGTACCAGCACTTCGGGTAGGGACGGTCGCCACTCTCTGGCCATGGGCCCCGGGCCATGGCCTTGAGCGCGAGCACGGCAGCGCCGGATTGACGGGCGGCGGCGACGACCTGCGGGCCGAAGCTCGAGTGATAGTAGCTTGGCCAGGACAGGGGAAAGAGGACCGAGTCGAAAGCGAACTTGTCGAGACAGAAGAGAGCCGCCTGCACGGAGTGGGCCGAGAATCCGAGGTATTTCACGAGCCCTCGCTCGCGCGCTTCGATCAGCGTCTCGAGTGCGCCCCCCGGTCCACAGGCGACTTCGGCATCGTGCAGATTCTGAAGCCCGTGGAGCTGGTACAGGTCGAAGTGGTCGGTCTGGAGATGGTCGAGAGACCGCGCGAGGGCTTCATCGGACTCGGGCCGGGTCCGTTTCTCGGTCTTGCATGCAAGGAAGACGTCGTCGCGATAGGGCCTCAAGGCAGGACCGAGACGCTCTTCTGCGTCACCATAGGTCGGGGCGACGTCGAAGTAGTTGATGCCGCGCTGGATCGCATCGGCTACGATCCGATCCGCGTCGGACTGAGGCAGATGGGCGACCACGATGCCGCCCAATCCGATGATGGAGAGCTCGATGCCCGTGTTGCCATAGGGTCGTTTCTGCAAAGGTCGTGTCTCCTTGCGGGGGATGACTGTTCTCAGAGGCCGTGGGTTGGCTGAAGATGGATTCTATGAGACCTGGCGCGTGTCCTCCCTGATGTCCGTGGTTGGGTGCGTGTCACGTTTTGTGGTTGTTCATGCTGTGAATGCGTCTACGGGCTGCAGCGCTCCGGCTCTGAGGGCCTGGTGTTTGCGGGCGACGGTGTGGGTGAGGTTGCCTCCGAGGTGCGCTGCCCGGACGCGCAGCAT
>JAAYVH010000313.1 GCA_012517255.1 Chthonomonadales bacterium | reverse complement strand
CGACCCACTGGTTGTTGCCCGGAGGATCCTGCGTCGTGTACTGCAGCTCGCGGCTGCCGTACGTGCCGTCGGTCGGATCGCGGAACACGCAGGTGACACGCGGACGCAGGGCCGGATTTGACCCCGCTCCCTGGTAGATGTACCAGGGCGAGCGCGCTCGGCTTCGGAACAGACGATCGGGCGCCGAAACCAGAGTCAGCGGCTCGCCCTTTGCGCCGAAGGGGATCGCGCGGATCGAGGCCGGCTGGCCCGTGCGCGGACTCACGTTCACATAGACCATCTTGTCCGTCGCGCCGGTCAGCGTATCGCGCACATAGCCGACGGTGGGGCTGCCGCGCAACGCCTCGGTGCCCGGAACGTCCGGCACCAGTCCTTCGCCCACGCCGGCCGGCACGCCCAGATGGAACGGGCTCCCGCCGGTGGCCGGATCCACTGCGAGCACGCGACCGCCCGCGTTCGTGTTGAGGGCCACAAAGATCACGCCTTCGGAGAAGGCCGGAGCAGGCACGGGGTCGCCGGGAGCCAGCGCGAAGTCTCTCGCGTTGGTCTGCGCTGGCGAGATGGCCCAGTCCACGTGGCCGCGATCCGAGAAGGCGACGTAGGTCTGGCCGTTGACCGTTCGCAACTCCTGGGGATGGGCCCGCGCGGCCACCACTGCGCCGTTGGAAAGCGTCACCACGACCAACTCGCGGTTCGGCAGCGTCAATAGCCCGCCGCCAACCGGCGGATTGGTGTCGAAGAACTCCACCACGGTGGGCGCAGACGCCCCCATAAGTGGACCGCCGGTGGCGAACTGGGTCAGGTCCAGCGCCCAGATGCAGTCGAACGGCGCCCCAGCGTTGAAGTCCACCAGCCCGTCGTCGGGATTGCCGTCGCCATCAAGGTCCTGGCCGGGGTTCGTGTCGTAACAGCGCAGGACGAGGTCGCCGCCGACAGCGAAGACCGTACCCTTAAGGAACGCCACGCCGCCGACCTTCGCAGGGCCGCTTCCCGGCGCTGACCATTTCTCATCAAGCTGGGCTCCGACGGTCTCGGCCGCTGCGCCGGTGCGGCGAACATCCACATAGGCAGTCCGGTGCGAGGTCGCCCAGCTCAACAGGTTGTAGGCGAACTTCAGGTCTTGCGGCTTTGCTGCCAGCAGGTTCTGACCGCTGATGGCGCCGCAGTTGCCTCCGAACCCAACCTGGACGCCGCCGACATAGTCATTGATGGCGCAGCCTGTGTCCTGCGCGCTCATGACCAGCTTGCCCGAGCCGACGACACCAGCCAGCACGTAGGGGCGCCAGTCGGGATTGGCAGTGCCTCCGGGCCCGGCTCCGAATCCGCGCGTGTTCCATACCACAGGCACCAGGGTCTCGCGTCCCGGCGGATTCAGCGCGTTCTTGCCCGCTGTCGGGTCATAGTACGACGGGTCTGCCGGATCGTAGGGGTTGAAGATGTACCATCCGCCGACGTTCTTGTCGCCCAGCGTCTGGACCTCTTCGGTAGTCAGAACGTAGGGTGCCGTCAGCAGCGGGTGGTTCGGTGTGCCGATCACCGCGCCAGGGCGCCCGCCGCCTCCTGCGCCGCCGCCCGATCGGAACTGCGCGTCGAAGAAGAACGGCGCCCAGCGGTTGAACGTGAAGCCGCCGCACTGCTCCACCCACAGCGTGCCGCCCCCGTCCATATAGGCGCGCAGCTTTTCGCGCGTGTCGGCTGGCAGAGCTACGTCGGGTTTGTGCGAGTGCATGTACAGCAGGTCGAACTGCTGGAGGTCGGACGCTTCGAGAGAGTCAATGTTGACCTCCCAGTAGGCGCCCATGTTCTTCGTGACCTTGGCTCCCACCCGGAAGAGCTCGGACAGCGGGTTGCCTCCCGTGAACGCCGGGTCGTTCCCCCGGCTTCGCCGGCGCCACCGCTCGTAGATCTCGCCCGTTATTGTCGGCGGGGCCAACGGGTTCACCAGCTCCACGCCGACCGGCTTCAGGTCCGTACGAGCATCGAGCACATAGAACACGTGCGGATCGGGGTTCTCGGATCCTTCGCCATTCGGCATGTTCAGCGCACGCGTGGCAATGATCCCGACGCGGATCTGGCGCCGCTGCGACGCGTAGCTGCCCGCATCGGATCGCCCGGTCTCAGGCAGAGCTGTCAGCGCGAGCAAAGCCGCGATCCCGACCAGCGCTCGGGCCGAGAGCATCCCGCGACCTATCATCCGCGCCCCATTAGCGCCGGGCTGGACGGAGTCCATGGGAGTGGCACAGAGTCTCATCGCTTCCCTTTCCCGCTCCCTATCGGTCCTCACCGAAGTACACGTAACCGGGACACACTGGCAGACGCGGCAGCGGCGGCAGTGTGCGCCCGTAATCGTCCTGTCTGAAGCTGCCTCGGCCCACATGGGCCCATCCGTTCATCCGATAGAAGCTGCCAAGGTTCGGGTTATAGGCTGCGTACGGCGCCCCGAGGGCCGGATCGTAGAGTATGCGCAGACCGCGCGTGATGCCCGCCGCACGCTCGACGCTCACGCGGTGGTCATCGGACGCCGGATTGCCGACCGACATTCCCACTTCGGTTACGAACAGATGCTCGGTAGGCACTTCGGCAGGTGTTGCGGAGTTCGGGCTCTCGCCCGTCGAGCCGAAGCGCTGCGGTATCCATCCCCAGAGCTGCATCCACGCCGACTGATCGGCAACCGACGCGGTCCGGTTCTCCGCTATGGCCCCAACGATCGTGATCCTGCAGTCAATCGGCTCGCCGTAGAACGGAAACTCATCGGCCGTTCCCTGGGGCCGCAGCATAGTGCCGCTGCCCGACCCGCCATGGCGCCGCACCGCCGCATCCCGCGTGTCGCTCGGATCCACGTTGAACGGATAGCCAGGTATGACGAAGAACGAGCCGTTCTGGGCATACATCACGGCCTCGATCCTCACGTCCATGGGTACGACCGCTGCACGCGAGAAGAGGTAGTCCTGCGTCCCCGTCTGCGCCGCGAAGTTGGCGTCTACAGCCGGTCGGATGGTATTGCGGACGCCTGGCGCGGTGAAGAATGTGTAGGTCGTGCCGCCGAACGGGAAGCTGAACTTCTGGTTCTCGAACAGGTCAACCCCGGGCTGGCTCGCGTTGAACATGGGGTACACCCAGGCGGGCACCGGCGGGTTCGCCGCCACCCCGAATCGGTAGAGCGAGTCCCCTGGCGCGGCCGGCGGGAAGGCCTCGTTGATGATCAAGTTCAGGTAGGTCACGCCAGGCGGAGCCCCGTGGCGCATCAGCAGGAATGGCCCGCCGTTCAGCGTGTATTGCGTGGCATCATCGCCGAAGGCAAAGTCGAGCGCGAACGGCGGCGTCCGAGCGCCTTCGGCCACGTCTATGTTGATATGGTACGGCGGCAGCTCGTTCTGATTGCTGGCGGCTGGCGCGATGATCTTGTTCGGCGACATGAACATCGTCGTGTTAACAACGACGTACTCCTGCGCCAGCAGCGCGATCATAGAGGCTGCGTCCCGTTCGGCGTTCGGCCCCGAAACGGTCTCTCGCACGAGGCTGCCCTCGATGTAGATGTTGCGCCCCGACACGACGGTCAGCGCAGGCGGGTTGACGGCATCCCGAATGGCATTGGGCGGCATGCCGTCGGGGTCGCCGGGCTCCTGTCGGATGGGGATATTGGCCACGCTCGGAAGCAGACCGCGTATGCGGATGTTGCCTTCGGCGTAGATGACCCCGTTGAACTCCGGCAGGAACCGGTTTACCTCAGCGTCGGTCATGCCCTGATCCGCGATCAGGAAATCACGATAGAGCGCATTGTCGAGCTTCAGGACGGGTCGCTGGCCAACTCCCTTGAAGATGAAGAAGGTGTAGACCTGCTCACGCGTGCGCACCAGTCCGCTGGGGTCCACCCACATGGCGTCGCTGACGTCGCGGATAATCCGGAACCCCGGCGCGCGCGTGTACTCGCCCGGGATCGGCGTCCCGTTCTGGTCGCGCGCCTGCACTACCGGATAGCCGATGTCAATGTAGGCGGCCGGCGGAATGTAGTACGGTCCGTTCCAGTAGGTGCTCGAACCTGGTCGCAGCCAGACCGAGCGCAGCGACTGCCCGCCGTCCACGGCCGTCGATTCCAGCTCCCTGCTGCGCGGATTGTTGACGAAGATGCCCGCGCCGAGTCCGATGCGTCCCGTATTGACCCAGCCGCCGCGCGTTCGGCGTCGGAATACCCAGCCTGAGTCCCGGGTAAGGGATCTGTAGCGACTGACGCCCGAAGCAGGATCGCCTCCTTCAAGGCTCGGCGGCTCCAGCCGACTGATGCTCCGCGCGTATCCCGCCGGATCGGGGCTCGTGCTCGCGTCTCGGATCAGTCCGCCGAAGGTGCTGAACGTCGGCACCGAGCTCGGCAGGATCTCCGGCAGTCCGGTTCCCGATCCGAGCGGCGGCGGGAGCGGTTCAGCATTCGTAGGATTGGCGGACAGATCGTTGATCCGGGCCGTCTGCCGCGTGGGGTCCGCCGGATCGCCAGGCTGGACACGAACCTGCCCCGCCACGTAGACGGCCTCGTTGTTGCGCGGATTCAGGGCGATGGTCACATTGTTGAGGAGCTTGAGATCGCCGTTGATATACATGGGCGCGCCCGGACGGGGATAGCCCGCAGGATCGCCTCCTGCTCCGACCGCTCGCACCGGCAGACCTCCGAGCTGCATCCAGGCCGGCACCCCGACAGGCGGCATGCCGATGGCTGCCTCGAACTTGGACTCTTTGTCGCGGTTCGTCACGTAGCGAACGTAGTCGGTGATGCCGATGGCCTTGAGGGCGACCCGGCGGCGCATGAGCCGCGGCGACGGCGCGTTTGAAAAGGTGGTCGGGTCCTGCGGATCGAGGAATCCGGGGCGTCCGACCGACTCGATCCGGATGTAGCGGCCGATAGGGTTGCGTGGGTTCGGATCCATGGAGACGCGAATGAGCGCCCGTCCGTTGGTGAGCGGAACTCGGGTGAACTGGCCCGTCTCCAGCCAGCGACGATCAGGGTCGCGGGCATCGGTCAGCAGCGTAGGCGCTGGCCTCCAATCCGCTCCTTCCGGGCTGTTCTCCAGGAAGTCGCTCGCATACCGGATGCCTGCCTCGGCCAACACATCGGCCGAAACTGTCTCTCGGGCCCGTCCGGCGCCCAAGAGGTTGCGCGCGACCAGACCGACAAACAGGCCGCCTATGAAGAGCAGCACGAACAGCGCGATGACCGCGACGATGAGCGACTGGCCACGTTCGGCGCGTCTGCGCGCAGGCTTGTCTTCGGTTACGATCATTGCCCTGTCCTGATCCAGCATGTCCTTGTTGCCGTCTCCATGATGCTCTTGCCGCCGCTCATCCGGCTATGCCGGCGACGATCCGCGACGGGCATGCATCCCCTATCGCTGCAGATTCCTCACCTTGATCTTCTGAGTCAATGTCGCCGACTGCGGCTGCTGAGACCGGAAGTCATACAGCCTCACGCTCACTGCCGCCGTGATCATCTCACGGGTCAGGTAACTCGCCTTGACGACATCCGAAGAGCGATTGTTCTGAACCTGGTAGGTCACCTCGATGAACGCCGGATCTCCCAGATTGTTGATCGCCTCCGGCAGCGAGTTCGGCGTCCCGGGAGCATCGTCGGCGCTGTTGAAGATAATGGTTCCCGCGCGCTGAATGGTGCGCATCATCGCCTGAACCCGTGGATCGGGATCCGTCACGCCCAGATTGGCGTTGGCAATGTTCGCGTAGTTGATCAGGTACTCGTTGGGACCGAGCTCGCGCGGGTCCGTGTTGCGCGGCGCCCGTGTGTAGGTGATGGGTCGGCCATAGTTGGGTCCCGGCCGCATGTCCGGCCCGACAACCGTCTCCGAGCCCGGGACGATCCTCGCGTCCGGTATCCGCCACAGGGCCGGATTGGGGTCGGTCGGGTTGTCCCCTGGAAGCATGCCGGTCGGGTTCTCCGTCTCATCGTAGGGCAGCAGCGATACCGTGCGATAGGCGCTCAGCGCATTGCCTGCACTGCCGCGCACGTAGTTGAACTCGCCGTTGGCCTGCGCCGCTCGAATGCGAGTCGGTTCGGCTGCGCCTCCCTGAGTGATCGAGTGCGGGAACGCGAAGTTCAGCACCCCTCGTCGCTCGTCCACCGTGAACATCAGGAAGCGGCCCGGTGTCATGACCCCCGGCAGAAGCGTCGGGTTCCGAGGGTTGAAGCCCGTATCCACGGCGCTGGTAATGGTGCCGCTGACGGTATCGAACGTGACGTACTGGACATTCCGACCGGACGTGCCGTCCCAGAAGAAGTACTCCAGCACGGGCGATGTGAGGCTGCTGCGGTACACGAAGGCGTTGAACGGTATGGCCCAGTGTCCGTGCGTCTCGACGTGCGAGCTCGGAGGCACGTTGGGCGACTCCGATCCGGTGTCGGAGCGCGAACTCGGCACGCCAGGATCGTTGCCGATGTAGGTCGGCTGGAAGCGCACCTCAGGCGTGAGCCGCATCCGCACCGAGCCGCCTACGACATCGTAGATCGGGTTGCCGTTGTCATCGCGCTCGACCGTAACCATGTCCGCGCGGTCGGTCGGCACCAGCGTCCGGGCGATTGCCCGCCAGTTCTCGCTGTAGTTGACCTCACCGTCGCCGTTCAGGTCCTTCCACCCCGGCATGGCCGGCGACGTAATCGTCGGGTCCGGCGGCTGCTGGACGACATCGTTGTCATAGTAGAAGTTCGGATCGGCCAGCGCTGCCTCGAGAGTCCCGTAGCGTCCCAGGTTCATGAGCCGTGTATCCACGAAGCCCCGCAGAGTGTACGGCGTGAACGAAGCCCTCAGCAGCAGGAAGGGGTTATGATCGGCCAGCGTCAGCGTTCTGGTCCGCGCGTTGTCGTAGAAGTTCACATAGGGCTTACGAGGGCGTCCCGACGTGCCAAACCGGTTGTCCGCTATGGTGGTGTTGTCCCTGAGGCCGAGCCAGTAGCGGTGAATCACACGCCCGGGGGCGACAGGCACGGCCAGATCGCCACGCTCGTCCTCGACGGGCAGACCGGTGGTCGGGTCTATGGGCACGTTAGGATCTATGGCAGGATTCTGATCGTTGACACGTGCCGGCGGCACCAGGTCTATACGGGCGAACGGAACCCCCATGACGATGGCAGGCCTTGCCGGCAGGGCAGGGCCTCCGGCAGGATCGAGGACCCAGAAGTTCATGTCCTGGCCCGAGTTGTCATGGATGAATACGCCGTCACCGATGTCGCGCTCGAGCGTGGCCATAATCTGCCGGGCGGTGTCCTGAGCCTGCACCTGCACGCGGGCTCGGTTCGTCAGGTCGAAGCCCTGCACCATAGGTCCGAACAACAGACCGAGCAGTATCGTGGTGATCGCCATGACCACGAGCAGCTCGACCAGCGTAAAGCCCGACCGACGTGGCGTCACTGTACGCACCGAGCCGCACCGGGCGGCGGCGCTACGGCACATTCGGAGCTCGCTCGCGATCATCGTGCTTCCTGCCTCACTTCGGGCTTCGTGTCAAGAAAGTGTCTAGGTCGTTGCGCCGCCACCTTAGCGTCGCAACGTTGCCGGCGGCCGTTCGCGTGACGTTGGCCCCGCCATTCCAGACGACGCGAACCTTGAAACTGATCCCACGCACCCCCTGCGCGACTTCCAGCGGCTGATCGAGCGCCCAGCCGACGGCAACGTCTGTGGGAGAGTTGTGGTTATCCAGCAGATCAATCCAGGTCAGCGAGCCAGCTCCCAACGCCTGGAACAGCGCAGGATCGTTGTTGATGCGGAAGGTCTCGTTGGCGGACTTGCGCAGCGACACGGTGCCCGTCACAGTGTTCCGCGAGTAGTACCAGAGCTCACGGATGGTGATAGTCTTGCCCGCCTCCATGAGCGGAAAGTACATCCTCGTTGGATTGCCGCCGAAGGCGCCCCCACCGAGGTAGAACTCGCCATAGCCCACGTTCGCCGTGTTGTTGCGCGACATGCGGTAGGCCGCCGCTGCCTTCTGGATCTGCGCCCCCCAGTCGCCGTGCGCTTTGTAGTAGAACCGAAACGTAGGTGTCTCGCTGCGCGCGCGGAGCATGTCGCCATACGCGTCACTGAAGGTCACCACGCCTTCGCGGAAGTTGACCGTGTACTCGCTCCCCGGCACTTCTTCGCCGGTGGACAGGTTGTAGATCAGCAGGGACACATGCGGCGACGCAGGATCGCGCCAGATGCCCGTGTACTTCCGCTGGTCGCTCTCGTACTCGCCCACCCGCTTGATGTCCTTGAGCGTCAGGCGAACCGTGTAGGGCGACGATCCCGGCAGGGGCCGGTCCTCTCGGATGATGTGCCAGTCCAGCACGTTGTAGTCTATCTTGGCTGTCAGGGGCACATTGCCGTAGACGGAGCGCTCGACGTAGTCTGCGCCCAGCGGATTGAAAACGATCACGCCGATGCTCGCGAAGTCGGCCACATTGGCCGTCTTGGGCATGAGCGCATATTCATACGGATCGGCTGAGAAGCTGGGCGGGAAGGCGATGCGGCGGAACTGCCGCGAGACTGTGTCGCTGCCGGGCACGATGTCGCGTCCTCCCGGGGCATACACGTTCTGCCAAACGGGGAAGGCGCCAGCCGGCACGCCGAGCTGCTGGGCGGCGATCGAGATGATGTCACCGCCCGGCCCATAGTAACTGTAGCTGATCTTGAACATCCGGTCATACGGAGCCGGATAGAACGCGATCATCCCGGAGTCGTAGTCAATCGCATACTCGGCGGGACTTCTCAGGTAGGGCGACGTCGGATCCTCGGCCTGCTGGACGCGCCGGATCATGGGCGAGCCGCTGATCACGATGCTGTCCACGGGCACATTGTCGGCATCCAATCCCGGATAGTCGTAGGCCGGTCCCGAGCTGAGGACGTGAATCGAGCCGCGGAGTCCGCCGCCGATGGGCGAAGGGTTCGGTATGGGCACGGTCTCGCCGCGTATCCACCGGATCCGGTTGATGCCCGAAACGTAGTAGGGATCCAGGCCTGCGGCCACCGTTCTGGGCTCCGACAGGTCGTCCGGGGTCGTGTCGAGGTCCACACGGATGTAGTAGCCGGTCGGCGAGTTGGAGTCCGCGACGATAACGGTTGGCAGGATCGCGTCCATCAGGTTGCCGGCGGTCTGCGTGTAGCGGTTGGTCTCCTGGGCCGCGAGCCGCGAAGCCAGCGTGCGCGCCTCAGTCTGTTTGTTGACGTAGAACCCAGCCGGGAACAGACGCACGACCGAGAAGATGCCGATCGTGAGGATGACCATCACGACCAGTACCTCGATCAGCGAGATGCCTCGTTCTCTTGCTCCCACTTGCCAACCCCCTCGTCGGTCCGCCGCAATCAGCGGACCTCGCACATCAGCGCGCAAAAACATTCGGGCCATCCCGCTGTATGCGCCTCATGTCTATCTTGCGCGCGGTGCCGGCCAGGGAAATCGCAATCGCCGTGCCTGTGTTGTACGAGGCCTGGTGCCACGTACAGTACGTCAAGAGCGTCGTGTCCGCGGGCGGATCGGCGTACTTCAACTGGTTGGGCAGGTCGTCGAGTCCTTTGACGCCGGTCCAGTCCGTGCTGTAGTGCCGATCATAGATGATCTCGCCGCTCGCGCCGGTGACCACACGGCCATCGGGACCGATACGCGGGCCGATGTCATACGCGTCGGCCACGTAGAAGTACTTCGGCTGCAGATACAGGTGTCCGACGCACGGATCCGCCGGGTTGACCTCCCAGTGGCAATCCACGGTTCCATACTCATCCGATGGACACCCATTGGCCTGCAGCATCGCTCCGATCCAGGATGCCGGCCAGTAGCCGGGCGCATTCGGGTCGCCGGGTTGAGTGTTGGGATAGCGGGCAACCGTAACGGCGTTGGCGCTCGATGCCGGCGCATCGGGACAGCGGAACACCGATGCCGACTTCACCTGCTCGCGGTAAAGGAAGCCGCTGATGATCTTGTCAGGAGCCACATACGACCCTGCGCCCGCATAGGGTATCGCCCTGGGAACCTCCGGGTCGCTGGTGCAGCCAGGCGCCGTTGAGAGCGTTTCGACGTACCCGAACAGGGCTGGCGGAAAGGCTCCTTCATCTTCCTTGTAGACGCGCGCCGCCACGTAAAGCTGGTGCATCTTCGTCATACAGTCCGATGCGCGGGCCTGTTCCCTGACCGTGCCGGCCAGAGGGAACAGTATCGCGGCCAGCACCGCAATGATGGCGATCACGGTCAGCAACTCGATGAGCGTGAAACCGACTTCACGTTTTTGCATCGCTGTTCACCCACTCCTCGCGCCGGCTTTTCCCGAGCGTGCACACTGGTGGCCGGCGGACACACGATCCGCCGACCCGGACACTGCTGCACGGTACGACGATCTGCAGCCGACCTATGTTCCATCGCTGCCTGTTGGCCAGTTTCGGCCGCCCAAGCAGCACCTGCTTACAACGCGGCCCCGAAACCGGCCCAGGCCAGATACCAGTCCATCGCTGCCTGTCCCAGAAACAGCGCCATGAATGCACCAACAACCATAAACGGTCCGAACGGCACCTGCGTCGGAGCAGGCACGAACTCCTCGTCTTCTTCCGGCGGAAGCTGGGCATTCCACCAACGGTTGAAGGCAATGGCCCATCCTGCCTTAAGACGCGCCGCAGCGTCCACGAGCAGATCGCCGAACGTCACATACAGCGCCGCGCTGACGGCGAAGAGCGACCACGGCGTCGCCGCGGGCAACGTGTCATCGGCCTCGACCTGCTCGTGCGCCGCCTCGGAGCGTCTCTCGCGCATCCCGCGCACGAGGACGACGGCTCCGCCAACCACGGCACCGACACCCACGGCAAACAGAAACGACACCAGCGCCAGCGAGAGCGGCAACATGGCTCCAATCGCCCGCGCCAGCTTGACGTCGCCGTCTCCCATGGCATCCTTCCGAAACAGCGCCAGCCCCATCGCCTGGATCGCGATGAACACTGCGGCGCAGACGACGGCGCCCACCACCGATCGAGGCAGACCTAACACCAGAGCATGCCCGGGCTCGCCGGCAGCCAGACCCCAGATGTCGCGCCCGATGCCCACCGCCAGCGCAAACGTGTTCACCCCATCCGGGATGATGTAATGCTCAAGATCAATGAACAGCGCGGCCATGAGTGCCGCCGCGAACAGGCTGTATGCGATGCCGTCCGCCGTGGCCCCAAAGCGCCGGATGATCACGACGAAAACGACCGCCGTGGCGAGCTCAACCCAGAAATAGCGCCAGCGTATCTTGCCGCGGCACGTCCTGCATCGCGCCCGCAACGCAAGGAAGCTGACCAGCGGGATGTTCTCCCACCAGACGAGCGCCCTGTTGCAGTGCGGGCAATGCGACCCCGGCGAGACCACGGATTCGCCCCGCGGCACCCGCCAGATCACGACATTTAGGAAGCTGCCGACTACAGCTCCGACGGCAAAGGCGATCACCAGCCAGATGCCGTCCTGCGGTCCCGGCATACGCTTCCGTCCTAACGCACGACGTTCGGCGCTCGGTCACCCGAGCGCCGAACCCTGTCGAACACCCCTTGCCAGGCGCTGGTCACTCCAGCCCGGCACCTCTGTCGGAGTCGCCTGCTCCCGAGGTCAGGTTCTGGATGACCTGAATCAACGGCATGAACATGGCGATCACGATGAAGCCCACGCAGAACCCCAGGATCACGATCAGCACCGGCTCGATGGCCGACGTGAGGCTCTGGAGCGTCGCTTCGACTTCCTGCTCATAGAACTCGGCGATCTTGCCCAGCATCGAGTCCAGAGCTCCAGACTCCTCGCCGATGGAGATCATGTGCACGACCATCGGCGGGAACATCCGGCTCTTCTCGAGAGGATCGTTGATCCGGTCGCCCTCACGGATGCGGGCGCGCGCCTGCATGACCGCCTCGGCGATGATGCCGTTGCCTACCGTGCCGGCCACCGTCTCCAGCGCCTGGAGGATCGGCACGCCCGAGACGAGCAGCGTTCCCAGCGTTCGTGAGAAGCGGGCCAGCGCGATCTTGTGATGCAGCTTGCCGAACACCGGCACTTTGAGCTTGACCCGGTCAATCACCCTGCGGCCTACCCTCGTCGTGCCGAAGTACTTGAGGGCCATGTAGGTCACAACGATGATGATGAGCCCCATCCACCACCGGCTCTTCAGGAAGTCGCTGAAGTCCACGAGGATCTGCGTCATCCACGGCAGCTCTTTGACGCCAAGGTCGCGGAACAGCTCGATGAACTTCGGCACGATGAACGTGGTCAGACCGACCACGATGCCGACGGCAACCACAACGACGATGACCGGGTAGGTCATGGCCGCTTTGACCTTGCGCCGCAGCTCCATGTCCTTCTCGAGGAAGCCCGACAGCCTCTGGAGAGCTTCCTCGAGGACGCCTCCGACCTCGCCTGCCCGGATCAAACCGATGAACAGGTTGTTGAAGGTCTTGGGATACTTGGACATGGCCTTCGACAGCGTCTGGCCGGATTCGACCTCTTGCTGGATATCCAGCAGAATGCGTCGCAGTTTGGGGTTCTGCGTCTGCTCGCCCAGAACGTCCAGCGCCCGGACGAGCGAGACGCCTGCGTCAATCATCGTGGAGAACTGGCGACAGAAGATCGAGAGGTCGCCGAGTTTGACGCGCCCCCATCCTCCGCCGGCAGCTCTCTTCTTGCCTGCAGCGGTCTGAGTGATCTCGGCAACCGTGAAGCCCTGCTCCTGCAGTCTGCGGCGCAGGATCTCGGCGTTCTCGGCCTCAGATGTTCCCGAGCGTGTCTGCCCGGCAGCATCGCGCACTGTGTAGCTGAACGTCGCCATTATCTCAACCCTCCGGCAGGCTTCCCGCCTGCTACGCGCTTCCTCAGCGCTGCAAAACCGTCACCGACGATACGAGCGTCAGACCGCTCGCGATGCGCCGGGCGTGCCCGGCGGCACCATCGTCGCCGTGCGAATCATCTTCTCCAGTTCCGGCGGGTTCATGGCCCGCTCCATGGCCAGCTCGTACGTAATCAAGCCGCGCACATACAGGTCGCGCAGGCTCTGGTCCATCGTCTGCATGCCGAGGTTGGCGCTCGTCTGGATCATCGACGTAATCTGGTGCGCCTTGTTCTCGCGGATCAGGTTGCGTATGGCCGGACTGGCGGTCATGATCTCCATGGCGCAGATTCGACCGGGCCCGTTAGCCCTTGGCAGCAGCTGCTGGCAGAGGATCGCCTGCAGGTTGTTCGAGAGCTGCAAGCGGACCTGCTCTTGCTGACCGGGAGGGAACGAGTCCACGATGCGCTCGACCGAGGTGGCCGCGCTGTTGGTGTGCAACGTGGCGAACACGAGGTGGCCGGTCTCAGCCGCCGACACCGCCATCTGCATCGTCTCGAGGTCTCGCATTTCACCCACGAGGATCACGTCGGGGTCTTCGCGAAGAGCGGCTCGCAGCGCATTGGCGAACGCGAGAGTATCGCCCCCAACCTCGCGCTGGTTGATAATGCTGAACCGATGCGAGTGCAGATACTCGATCGGGTCCTCGATCGTCAGGATATGCACGCTCCGCTCGTTGTTGATCTGGTTAATCATGGCAGCGAGCGTGGTGGACTTACCCGAACCGGTCGGACCTGTTACGAGGATCAGACCGCGCGGCAATCGCGTGAGCTCCTCCAGCACCGGCGGCAGGCTCAGATCGCGGAGCGTCGGGATGCGCGAGGGGATGACGCGGAATGCGCTGGCCACGTTGCCGCGATCCCGGTAGATGTTGACGCGGAAGCGCGACAGTCTCTGCAGCGAGTACGAGAAGTCGAGCTCGAACGTGGTCTCAAATCGCTGGATCTGATCGTCGGTCAGGATGTCGTACACCAGGCGCTGCGACTCCTGCGGCGTTACCTTCTCATAGTTGGTGGGCAGAAGCTGACCGTCCACGCGGATGATCGGAGGCACGCCCACGGACAGATGGAGGTCCGAGCCGCCTTTCTCGACAACGATCCGCAGAAGGTCATCAACGTGAGCCTCTTCGAGCGGCTTCGGGCGCGCCTGGGCGGCCGGTTGCGGCACCGGCGCGGCAACGGTTGCAGTGCCGGCCTGGGGCACAGGGATTGTTTGTTCAGACAATGCGAACTTCCTCTTTAGTGGCCCGCCGTGAACACGACGCGCATGACTTCTTCAGGTGTGGTGACCCCCTCAAGGACTTTGACGAGGCCGTCTTCACGCAGTTCCAGCATTCCGTTTGCCTTCGCTGCGTCACGGATGTCGGCGAGGGGAGCCCGGCGGACGACCAGTTCGGCGATCTCGTCGTTCATCCGGAGCAACGAATAGATGCCCAGTCGGCCGCGGAACCCCGTCTGTCGGCAGGCTTCGCAACCGCGACCGCGCCACAGCGTAACCTTCTGGTCGGGGCTTTCCGGCTTGAAGCCGAATCTGCGCAGGTAGCCTGCGTTCTCCTCGTACGGCTCCTTGCAGTGCTGGCAGATCTTTCGGCTCAGGCGCTGGGCGAGCACGCCGATGACCGTCGCCGAGATCAGGTAGGGCTCCACGCCCATGTCCACCATTCGGATGACGGCGGACGGAGCGTCATTCGTGTGCAGCGTCGAAAGCACGAGGTGGCCTGTAAGGGCCGATTCAATGGCGATTTCGGCAGTCTCGAGGTCGCGCATCTCGCCGACCATGATGATGTCAGGGTCTTGCCGGAGGAACGACCGCAGCGCGCTGCCGAATGTCAGGCCGGCCTTCTTGTTCACCTGGACCTGCGTGATCCCCGAGAGCTGGTATTCGATCGGGTCCTCGATGGTGAGGATGTTCACCTCAACCGAGTTCAGTTTGTGCAGCACCGAGTACTGCGTCGTCGTCTTTCCGGAACCGGTCGGCCCCGTCGACAGCACCATTCCCTGCGGCTGACCGACGAGCTCTTCGAGCTGAGCCTGCGTCTCCGCCGAGAACCCCAGCTTGTTGAGCCCAAGGAGGACGCTGCTCTTGTCGAGGATTCTGCAGACGATCTTCTCGCCGTGGGCATTGGGCAGACACGATACGCGGAGGTCGTAGTCCTTCTTCTCGTAGGTTATGGGAATGCGGCCGTCCTGCGGTATGCGCCGCTCGGCGATGTTCATCTCAGCCATGATCTTGAAGCGGGAAATCAGCGGCGGCTGGATGTACTTCGGCATCGTCATGGTCTCGTGCAGCACGCCGTCCACCCGGTAGCGGATCCGTACCCCGCGCCGCTGCGGCTCGATGTGAATGTCCGATGCGTCTTCCTTGATGGCCTGCTGAATGAGAGCATTGGCGACGCGAATGACCGGCGCCTCCTCGGCCATGGCCACAGCGGCATCTTCATCGTCTTCGGTTGCCGTCTCTCCGACCGAGCCGCTCTTGGCTATGTTCTCTCGGATCTCGGCGTACAGATCCGCCATTCCGCTCACAGGAGCCGGCGACCGGGTCTTCGAGGCCGTATCGCTGGGGGCCGAGGCTGCCTGGGCGATAGCCGCGGCGCCTGTCCCATACGACCGGGCGATGGCGTCTTCGATGGCGGTCGGCGAAGCCAGCGCCGCACGGATCGTGCATCGCGAGACAAGCCGGAGGTCATCGGCGGCATAGGGGTTATTCACATCGGCCATCGCGACGATCAGCGTGTTCGTGGCCGGGTCCTTCTTGACGGGGATGACGTTGTGGCGTCGCGCGACATGCTCGGGAACCACGTTCACAGCGCTGGGTTCGGGGGCGAACTTGTTGAGGTCAACAAACGGGATGTTCAGTTCCTGAGCACGCGCTTCCGTGACGTCCCGCTCCGAGGCGATCCCTTGTTCGATGAGTATCTTGCCCAGGTCGGCCCGGGACTGCTTCTGGGCCTCGCGAGCCTGCTGGAGCTGCTCTGGGGTGATAAGCCCCTTCTCGACAAGGTAGTCGCCCATACTCTTCCGTGCTATGGCCATTTGCGACGCCCCCTGACCTATGGAGTTCATTCAGCCCGCACAGGGCTGTTGTCCTTACTGCATACGGCATGCAGGCAGTTCGGTACCATGCCCGAGACATGGCTTGCCCGGATTATAACACACCAGCCGCCGCCCCGCAACTGACCGGATGCGACGCCGAGAGCGGCCACGGCTAAGAATCTTCCAGCGCGCGACGCGCAGCTTCCGCCATGCGCTCAACGTCGGGCTCTATGCCCAACCAGAGTCGCAACGATTGGGCGCCCTGATGCACCAGCATCGGCAGTCCGTTCAGCGTCTGGCAGCCGGCGCGTTCCGCGAGTGCCAGAAGCTTCGTCTGTCGCGGCCTGTAGATCAGGTCGTAGACCAGCATTCCGGAGTGGAGCCATTCCGGCTCAATGCCCGGCAACTCATCTTCCCTGGGATGCATGCCCGCCGACGTGGCGTTCACCAGAATCGACGATTCACGCACGGCGGCCTCGGCCCTATCCGAACCGACCGCCACTGCCGCAACCGCCGATCTGCCGGTCGCTCGCATCATGTGCTCCGCGAGCGTCCGGGCGCGCTGCTCGGTACGATTGATAATCGTAACCGAAGCCCCGGACCGAAGCAGGCCATATACGACCGCTCGTGCCGCTCCTCCGGCTCCCACGACCGTAGCCTGCGCCCCCTGGATGACCGTCTTCAGACCCCGGAGCGGTTCGAGAAACCCATGCACGTCCGTGTTGTGGCCTTCCATCACGTCGTCCCGAAACCGAACGGTGTTGATGGCGCCGAGAGCTCGCGCCTCTTCGGAAACCTCATCCACCAGCTTCGCAGCCGGTTCCTTGTGGGGGATCGTGAGGTTGGCTCCAGCAAAGCCCAGAGCCTGCAGGCCCATCAACGCCGGCTCGAGGCGATCGGGCGGGACGGAGTATGCAGTGTAGACATAGGGCAACCTGGCACCTTGCAGCGCGGCATTCTGCATCTCAGGCGAGACGGAGTGCTCGACCGGATAGCCGAGGACGCATAGGGCCCGTGTGCGGGCCGAGATCGTGACCGAGACAGAATCCACCTTATACACGCGACGACGGCAGCCCGGCGTTTGTTCCGTGCGCAGCCAGGGCGCTGCGAATCAAATCCATCCCCTGCGCCGAAACCACGCCAGTAGAACCGCTTCGGCAGCCCTGCTGATCTTGGTTCCCAGGAATTCCCGCCGCGCCATCGGCCGGACCATGATGGTCAACAGACCGAGCCGGTTTCCGCCGAGCACGTCGGTGAACATCTGATCGCCAATCATGGCGGTCTCGGCCGGTCCAACCTCCATGGCTTCCATCGCGGCCCGGAAACCGCGCCGTCGGGGCTTCCACGCCCGACGCACGAAGGGCATCCCGAGCTCTTCGGAGAGCCTCTGAAGCCGACGGCCGAACCGGGTGTTGCTGACGAGATAGAGCCGGATGTCGGCGGCGCGCAGCGCATCGAGCCAGCCCAGCACACGATCGGACAGATCGCTCCGCTGCCAGCCCACCAGCGTGTTGTCGAGGTCGAGCAGCGCGGCTCTGATGCCGGCCTCGCGCAGTTCCGCTGGCGAGATGGCGGTGACGTCGGTGGAGCAGTAGACGTCGGGACAGAACAGCCGCAGCCCGCGCTTGGGCAGTCCGGTATGCCTGATCACTGCGTCAGTTGCCGCCTGACCGCTGCCGGGCTCGGTAGCGCGCCACTTCGCGGTTGTGCTCCGCCTCGGTCCGGGTGAACACGTGCGACCCGTCACCGAGCGCGACATAGAACAGATAGTCATGCGTCGCGGGCCGGAGCGCCGCAAGCAGCGACGGGAGCCCGGGGCTGGCGATGGGGCCGGGCGGCAGTCCGGCATTGCGATACGTGTTATAGGGCGAGGCCACTTGCAGATCCCGGTAGAGCACCCGGCTCTTGTGCTGTCCCAGAGCATACAGGACCGTGGCATCTATCTGCAGGCGCATGCCCTTGCGAAGGCGATTCTCGATCACGCCGGCAATGAGCGGTCTGTCCTTCTCCACCTCGGCCTCGCGCTCGATCATCGAGGCGATGGTCACGATCTCGTGCAGGTTCCGGCCCCTTCGTGCGATCTCGTCGGCGTAGGGCCTGGCGAACTGCTCCTCAAACTGGTCCACCATCATCTGGATGATCCGCTCCGGCTTTGTGCCGGGTTCGATGTCGTAGGATGACGGGAACAGATAGCCCTCCAGGCCGGAGGCCGGCGCCGCAAACCCCGTGCGAATGCGCCCTTGCGGGTTTCGGGCAAGGTCGAGGAAGGCCTTGCCGTCCCTGAGGATGCCCCGCGCGACGAGCCGTTCGGCGATCCTACGGAGCGTGAAGCCCTCGGGGATCACCACCAGCCCTTCGGTGTCCTGCTTGCCAGATGTCAGCCTGTCCAGTATCTGACCGGCCGTCATGGTCGGCGACAGTCGGTAACGTCCGGCTTTGATTCGTTCGGTGTCGCCCCGCCAGCGCGCGTACCAGCGAAAGGCATCGGCATGGCGGATCAGTCCCATAGCCCGGAGCCGTCTGGAAACGCCGCGTATCTCGGATCCTCGGGCGATCCAGACGACCCTCGCGGGCCCCTGCCCCACGGGCGTCAGTTGCTTCTGAAACCAGAACCATGCAATGAGACCAGCGACGATGACCAGCGCCTCCACCAGCGCGTACCAGATCACCCACCGGCGAATCCTGCGCCGCGATGCCATCAGCCTGCCGCCTCCCCGGCGTCAAGGTAGCTGCGCAGGATGAGGCTCGCGGCAACAGCATCGAGCCGGCTCTCGCGATCAGCCTTGCGCACGCGCGCCTCGTCCATCATCTGTTCGGCTTCGAAGCTCGACAGACGCTCATCGTGGAGCACGACGGGCACCTGTACATGGGCGCGCAACGCCTCGGCGAAGGCGGCTGCATTGCGCGCCTGCGTGCCCACTTCGCCGTCGAGCGTCAGCGGGTACCCCACCACGACCTCGACGGCGTCTGTATCGGCTATGGCCCGCTGCACGGCGGCGACGGCCTCGCGCAGACCGCCCGTCCGGCGCGTGAACACCCTCAGAGGGCTGGCAATGGTGCGCGTCTCATCAGACACTGCCATGCCGATCCGCTTGCTGCCGGGATCCAGCGCGAGCACTCGTCCTCTAGCGCTCATGGGCGACCCTTTCGGCGGGACGGCCTGTCAGCGGCCAGGATGCTCTCGGACGGCGCGAACTTCCGAAGCTCCGATATCTCGTCGCGCAGCTCAGCGGCTCGCTCGAACTCCAGCGCGCGCGCAGCGTCCTTCATCTGTCGCTCCAGTTGGGCGATAAGCTCATGGATCTGGTCCAGCGGCATACGCTCGACATCGGCAAGGTTGCGATGCGCGCGATAGGCCGTGCGCTCCTCGCCAATGCGATCGGCCGCGATCAGGTCGCGCACGGCCTTCTGAACGGTCTGCGGCGTGATTCCGTGTTCCTCGTTGTAGCGCATCTGGATGGCCCGGCGGCGATTGGTCTCGTCGATGGCCCGCTGCATGGACCCCGTGATGTTGTCGGCGTACATGATCACCTGACCGCTGACATTCCGCGCCGCGCGCCCGATCGTCTGAACCAGCGACGTCTCCGAGCGCAGAAAGCCCTCCTTGTCGGCATCAAGGATGGCTACGAGGGTCACTTCAGGCAGGTCCAGCCCCTCGCGCAGGAGATTGACGCCCACCACCACGTCATGCACGCCGACGCGCAGGTCGCGAAGCACCTCTGCACGATCGAGGGTCTTGACGCCGAAGTGGAGGTAGTTCACCTTGATCCCAAGCTCCTCGAGATAGGCAGACAGATCCTCGGCCATTCGCCGCGTGAGCGTCGTGACCAGCACGCGCTCTTTGCGTTCGGCCCTGAGCCTGATTTCGTGGATCAGGTCGTCTATCTGGCCCTTCGTGGGTCGCACGATCACTTCGGGGTCCACAAGCCCCGTAGGTCGGATGATCTGCTCCACGATCTGGGCGCTGTTCTGGCGCTCGAAGTCGGCTGGCGTTGCCGAGACGAACACGACCTGTTTCACGCGGTCGAGCCACTCTGGGAACTTCAGCGGTCTGTTGTCCTTGGCGGACGGCAGCCGAAAGCCAAACTCGACCAGCGTCTCTTTGCGGGCCATGTCGCCCGCATACATGCCCCGGAGCTGCGGGATCGTCTGATGGGACTCATCCACGAAGACCACGAAGTCCTCGGGGAAGAAATCGAGGAGCGTATAGGGAGGCGTCCCCGGCTCGCGCCCATCCATGTACCGGCTGTAGTTTTCGATTCCGGAGCAGTAGCCCAGCTCTCGCATCATCTCCAGGTCGTACCGGGTCCTTTGTTCGATCCTCTGCGCCTCCAGCAGCTTGCCTTCGGCGTTAAAGCGGTCGACTTGCTCGCGCATTTCCTCTTCGATCTGAGCCAACGCGCGCTCCATACGCTCCGCCGAGGTCACAAAATGGCTGGCCGGAAACACGGTCACCTCGTCCCGGCGGCCCACGATCTCGCCGGTGACGGGATTCACGATCGTGATGCGCTCGATCTCGTCGCCGAAGAACTCGGCGCGAACGATGATCTCCTCGTCAATGGGCTGGATCTCGAGCACATCGCCTCGCACACGGAAAGTGCCGCGCTGCAGCTCCAGGTTATTCCGCGTGAACTGCATGTCCACGAGACGGCGGAGCACATCCTCGCGCCGTATGGTCTGGCCGACGCGCAGGTTGCAGATGATCCGCGCATACTCCTCCGGCGAGCCGAGACCGTAGATGCACGACACCGAGGCAACCACGATCACATCGCGCCTCTCCAGAACAGCCTGCGTGGCGGAGTGGCGGAGACGATCAATCTCGTCGTTGATCTGAGCGTCCTTCTCGATGTACGTGTCCGTCTGAGGGATATAGGCTTCGGGCTGATAGTAGTCGTAATACGACACGAAGTACTCGACGGCATTGTCGGGGAAGAACTCGCGAAACTCACCGCAAAGCTGGGCTGCCAGCGTCTTGTTGTGGGCGATCACCAGGGCAGGCCGCTGCACGCGCTGAATGACATGCGCCACGGTGAACGTTTTGCCCGTGCCCGTTGCGCCGAGCAGCGTCTGGAACCGATGGCCGGCGTTGAGCCCCTCCACCAGGCGCTCGACCGCCTGCGGCTGATCACCCTGGAGAGTGTAATCGGAGCGAAGCTGAAACCCGGCCACGTGAGCGTCCTGCGCAGCGCCCAACCCGAGGATGGCGCGCGGCTAGATGATGTGGGCAGTATACCTGCGCTCGGAACCTCGGTACCGACCTATGGTACGAACAGCACCTTGATCGCCTGCTGTTCCTCGAGGAGGTCTATTCCCCTCTGATAATCAGCGAGGGGCATCGTATGGGTGATAAGGGGCACGAGATCGAGCCTGCCGTCGGCGATCAGAGAAACAGCGTACGCGGCGGCATCGCGCGAGTGACCGGGATAGCCGATGAGCGACAGCCCGCCGTAGTGGCGCGGCGCATAGGTGTAGTCCTCGCGCTGAACGCCAAAGAGGGCTACCCGGGAAGCGGCGTGATCCATGGCCCACTCTACCGAACGCTTCGCGCCGACGCAGTCCACGATGACATCGAGCGCAGGGCGGACGTGCCGCAGGGGAATGATATCGTCCAGGTCGCTCGTGGGATCGTAGACTTCGTCCAGCCAGCGCTCCGCCGCAAGGCGACGCCGCCCCGCATGCGGATCAAAACCCACGACGCGCGAGGCTCCCTCGGCGCGAGCCATCTGTGCCGCAACGAGACCGGCCGGACCCAAGCCGTTGATGCCGACGCGCGCCCCCCCGAGGCCCCCCATGGTCCGCAGGAGCAGCATAGTCGCGCCGACGCACATGGCAAGCTCCACCGATGCGGTCGCCTCGACCGGCAGCCCGTCGGGAACACGAATCACGTTGGCCGCATCCATGAGGACATACTCGGCGTAGCAGCCCCATCGGTCGTGTCCGGCATCCCGCCAGGCGCTGACCCTGTCGCCGACCTTCAGATCCGTCACCCCTTCTCCGACGGCTGCGACCGTGCCCGTCGCCTCGTGTCCCGGCTGGCCCGGCGTGTAGGGATAGACGAAGCTGTGACCGGCGAACATCGGCTGATCGTGTCGCAGGTGCAGGTCCCACTGGGGACACGTTGCCACGCCGAGAACGCGCATCACCACCTGCCCGGGACCTGCTTCAGGCGCCGGAACATCGAGCAACGTGACATCAGGATACCGACCGATCTGAAGGATCTTCATTCGTCGCTCCCATCCTTCACATCTGGACCGCGCCGCCTCATCGTGCAACCCAATCCAGCACCACGCCGAGCACCGGCTCACGCCGATGAAGGATGAGATCGAAGGCATGCGCCGCTTCCTGAGCCGGAAGCCTGTGCGAGATCAAGTGCGTTGTCTGCAGCGTTCCATCGTTGACCATGGCGAGCGTCGCATCCATGCGCTCTTTGGACCATCCCGCCGGGGCGTGCAGCGTGATCTCACGGTTCCGCAGCATCTGAATGTCAATGCGTCCGCCATGGCCATAGAAGCCAGCCGACGAGATGTGACCTTCGTGGCGCATCATCGGCAACAGGGATTCGATCGTTGCGATGCTCCCAACCGTGTCGGCAACCACCTGAACGCCGTCGGCAGCCCAGCGCCGAACGTGATCAGGCCAGTCCGGATCCTCCGAAATGTTCAGCACGGCGTCGCCGGCCCTGAGCGCGAAGAGCGATAGTCTCTCATCATGCCTGCCCAGCATCATGACGCGGGCGCCGCGGCTCTGGAGCGTCTGCGCCGACCAGTGGCCAACCATGCCGTCGCCGATGACCACGGCGGCATCGCCAGCCGATACGGATGGCCTCACGCCGACGTTGTAGCCAACCTGCGTCAGGACAAGCCCGGCAAAGGCAACCGGCTCCGCTCCGTCGGGCAGATTCCACACCTGGGATTCATGCGTGACCGCCGGCGAGACGTGGCCGCCATGGTCGTAGAACATGCCGCTGACGCGCGACACCGTCGCGAACACCACATCGCCCACCGACACATGCCGCACGTTGCCGCCCACCCATTGGACGACACCGACCTTCTGATAGCCCGGCACGTGCGGGAAGGGCAACGGATCTGTCTCGCTCCGGGGCGTGTCGCCCGCGATACGCTCGCCACGAACGAAAGATCCCTCGGTTCCGTTGCTTATCCACGAATGCGTCACGGCCACCACGACGTCATCGGGGCCCGGATCCGGCACGGCGATCTCGCGCCACTCCACCCGCCAGGGTTCAACGGCCACCGCCGCATGCGCCATCATTGCAATGTCACACACCCGTTCCTGGTATAGCCTGTCTGCTGTACGCCGCGTTCACCATGGTACCACCTCAAGCATGGATCGGCTAGGAGCCGGTAGCCTGCTGCAGGAACGCCTTCAGAGCTTCAGCGGCGGGTCTCGTCATACCTTCGGTTGCGGCCAGCTCATCCACCCCTGCTTCACGCATGCGCGCGACGCTGCCGAATCTCTTGATCAGGGCGCGGGCGCGCTTTGGGCCGATTCCCGGGACCTCGTGCAGAGCGCTTCTCGTGTGCTTCTTGCCTTGCACGATGGCCCTATAGGCGTTGGCGAACCTGTGCGCCTCGTCGCGGATGCGCTGCACCAAATAGAGGGCTTGAGAGTCGCGCGGCAGAGCAACCGGCTCGGGCTCATCGGGAACGACCAGCACTTCCAGACGCTTGGCCAGACCGCACACGGGCACGGTCAGCCCCAACTCTTCCATTGCCTGCATAGCGGCGTCCACCTGGGTCTTGCCGCCGTCCACCATGATGAGATCGGGCATCGTGGCGAACTTGGCATCGCCCTCCAGGGCCGCAGACAGACGCCGGCTCACTACCTCGCGGATCATTCGGGGATCGTCGGGATGATCCAGATCCATCCGAATGCGAAACCGCCGATACTCCGCCTTGGCCATGTCGCCGCGCTCGCAGACCACCATGGAACCGACGAACGCATCCGACTGGAAGTTTGATATGTCGAAGCACTCGATCCTCATCGGCGGCTCAGGAAGTCGGAGAGCGTCACCGAGCTCGCGCAGGGCTCGCTCCGCATTGCTCAGCCGCGCCCGCAGCTCCGCCCGTATCTGCTCGAGCGCGTGCGCCGCGTTCTCCTGCGCCATCTCGACCAGCCGCCGCTTGTCGCCCCGGACAGGCACGGTGATCTCCACCTTGCTGCCACGGCGCGTTCGCAGCCACGATTCGACGATCGAAGCCTCGTCAATGTCGCACGGCAGGAGCACTTCCTGCGGCACCTCCGCCGCGCTCTGGTAGTACTGCTTCACGAACTCCTGCACGGCTTCGCATGGCTCGGTGGCCGATTCGGTTCCCTCAAGCACGAAGTGGTTCTGACCGATGAGCTTGCCGCCCCGAATGTAGAACATCTGCACGGCTGCTTCGCCGTCCTTGCCCACGAAGGCGATCACGTCCTGATCCACCATGCGCGAGCTGATCACCTTCTGCCGCTCCAGCACCTGCTCGACCGCCATGATCTGGTCGCGCAGCCGCGCTGCCCGCTCGAAACGGAGCGCCTCGGCGGCCTCCGCCATTTCGCGGCGCAGGTCGGTGAGAATGCGCTCCTGCTTACCGCTGAGAAAGCCGATGACTCCGTTAACCGACTGCTGATATTCGCGGCGCATGTCGTCCGACGCGCCTGCGCACGGCGCCGGGCACCGTCCCATGTGATGGTAGAGGCAAGGTTTGCGAACAGGCCGGCCGTCGTACTTTCGCCCACATGTCACGATTGGGAAGATGCGCTTCACGAGGTCCATCATCGCGAACAGAGCCCGATTGCTCGTATAGGGGCCAAAGTAGCGGTTGCAGTCTGCGCGGATGCGCCGCGTCATCAGAAGCCGCGGAAATGGCTCCGATGTTGTCAGGCAGAGGTAGGGATAGTGCTTATCGTCTCGAAGACGAACGTTGAAGCGGGGTCGATAGCGCTTGATAAGATTGCATTCCAGCACCAGAGCCTCAAGCTCGCCGTTGGTCAGCACCGTGTCGAGGTCGCGCACCTCCGCCACCAGACGACGGGTCTTCGGCGCCAGCCGCGAGCTCGTCTGAAAGTAGGAGCGCACGCGACTACGCAGATTGACAGCCTTGCCCACGTAGATGACCGTTCCGGCCGCGTTCTTGAAGAGATAGCAGCCGGGTTTAGTTGGCAGATCGGCCAGCTTTTCGCGCAGCGCCGGGTATCGAATGCGCATCGAGAAATCCCTTGGTTAGGGCGCCGTCATTGGCCCCAGATGGCAGGGTAGAATGCCTCGCCAAACATACGAATCGCGTGTCGGGGCTGTCACCGATACAGTCCTGGCACGTCCTATGGTATACCGACACTGAGGTAAAGATCAGCCCATGCCGTTCACATATCTACGGAAGGCCGCTGCGTCAATGCTGCTGCCCGTCCTTGGGGCGATGGCGTTTGTCCTGTGGCCTGCCAGCGTCCGATCCGATGAGATCCTGGTTCTAGACCTCCCGACGCCCGAGGAGTACCGAGCTGCCGAAGCGGCACGCTCCGCACCCTCCACATCGCGCCGAACCGAATCGCTGCCGAGCCGCGGAGCCGTCGCCCGGAGCGATGCGGTCCGCACGGAGCGAGTGGTAGGTCGCCTCGGGGTAACCTCGGTCGCCGGCCCCATCTATGTCCGGCCTAACACTCAGGGCCGCCTGCTGGCGCGCGTCGAGCCGGGCACCTATCTGGCGATCTGCGACTCCCGTCCGGGATGGCTGGCGGTGCTCATGGCCGACCGGTCGCTGGGGTGGATTCCGGCCCATGCCGTCAAGCTTCTCGACTATGAGGTCGTGGGGCCCAACGGCCCATCGCGTCCGTCAGGGCCGAACCTGAACAATCCGCTTCTGACAGCGGGACAGCGCACGATCCTGCAGACGGCGTATCAGTATCTGGGCGTTCCCTACCGCTATGGCGGGACCTCGACCACCGGGATGGACTGCTCCGCGTACGTTCAGCGGTGCTTCCTATCGGTCGGCATCAGGCTTCCGCGCACGGCCAGAGAGCAGATCCAGTGTGGCATGCCCGTGGCCGTCGCGCAACTCCAGCCTGCCGACCGCGTCTACTTCCAGAGCAAGGATGGGCGCATCAGCCACACCGGCATATACATTGGCGACGGCTACTTCATTCACGCCTCAAGCAGCCGCAAAGGCGTGGCGGTGAGCCGCTTGGACGAGCCCATGTATGCTCGCATGTATGCGGGAGCTCGCCGCTAGCGCCCACTCTCCGACGCTCTGACAGCCAGCTCGAAGCCGGCTCGGCGCAACGTGTCGTTCGTGCGCGCACCGGCGCCCCCTCCGTACAACGGAGTCGTTCGGCGGCCCTGGGCAGGGCAACGGCGCCGATCTCGAGCGCCGACATCAGTCGCATGGAATGGTACTATCCATCCCATGCTCACCCTCTGTATGGCGGCAGCGCTCTGCGTGATGCCGCTCCCGTCGCGACCGTCTGTCGGCGCGATCCGCTGGGATGGCTGGTTCGCTGACAACGTCTGGGAGCGCAACCTTCAGGACCAGACCTGGAGGAATCGCCTGCCCTTCTATGCCGAGGAGAAGGATGGCAGGGTGGAGGTCCGATCAGACCGACAGGAAGTCATGGACCGGGAGATCGCCTTCGCCGTTCAGGCAGGCCTCACCTACTGGGCGTTTTGCTGGTATCACCCGCAGTCATGGCCTGGGGCAGACAGCTACAACTACGGCATCCGCCTGTATCGCTCAGCGCGCAACAAGCGAGGCCTCAAGCACGCGTTCATTCTTCAGGGCGGCCATCTCGGCAAGAAGGAGTCCTGGCCAGAGACCGCTCGCCAGCTCGCCGAGATGCTCCGCCATCGGGACTATCACCGCGTCTTGCGCAATCGGCCGCTGCTCTACGTGTTCACGTGCGAGGCCATCGAAACCACGTTCGGATCGCGGGAGGCAGGCCGCGCAGCGTTCGAGAAGCTCCGTGAGGAGTGCCGGCGGCAGAAGACGGGCGATCCGTACATTGTCGCACAGGTGTTCTCGGCCGAAGCAGGCGTGCAGTGGCTCGACGCCTATGGTTTCGACGCCATCGGCGCCTACAGCGCCCCAGACTGGGGGGAGCATCGCGAACGTCCGTATACCGATCTTGTCACGGCCAACCGCGCCTTTCGCGAGCGCATCGCTGCCACCGGCAGACCGATCGTGCCGTTGCTTAACACGGGCTGGGATGGCCGCCCGCGCCTCGGCATGCAGAACTATGGCTTCTACGCGAATGGCCCTTGGTATGCTCAGCCGGCCCCCGACGAGCTCGCCGAGGCCGCCCGCGAACTGCGGGATTGGGTTAGAGCCAATCCGACCGCTGCGCCTGCCCAGACGGCGTTGATCTACGCGTGGAACGAGACCGACGAAGGCGGCTGGCTCGTTCCCACGCTCGTCGAGGGCGACGCCCGCATCCGCCGAATGGGCGAAGCGTTGCGCGGGAAATAGGCAGCGGTCCTATCATGAAATCCCGTACATAGATGCCTGAGCCCCCGATCCCACACACCTCCTGGTCAACAACATGCCCATCACACTTGATAATGTTCTGCGCGCGCTTGCCGAGAGCGCTCAAGCCGTCATGGATCGGCAGATCACGGAGCCCGGCCCGAACAGAGGTGGAGTCGTGCGGCCCGACTGGGGCATTGCCGAGCCGACGGGCACCTACGGTCTCGTCGCCGTCTGCGGGATGCTCTATGTTGCGCGCGCCATGCGGCCGGATGCTGCGCCGACCCGCCCCGTTGACGATGATCTCTTGTTCCGCATGGCTCTCGCCATGGGTTACCTGCGATCCATCCAGCGCCCGTCAGGCCTTATTGACCTGCGCGACTGCAACTACGATTCGAGTCCGGATGCGGGATTCGCAGTCCAGTCCCTTTGCCCTCTCATCGAGCTGGGCCGACCGCTCCGAGGTCGCAGCGCCACATGGGACGGTGTCCTCGCCGAGGTCGAAACGTTCGTCCGTCGGTTGACGATCGGAATGCTCGACGGGGGCTTCCACACGCCGAACCACCGCTGGGTGATCGCGGCAGCGCTTGCCTACGCAGGCCGCCTCTTCTCCGACATCCCTGTCGGTCCCGTCATAGACGCCTATGTCGCCGAAGGATACGATGCAAACGCCGACGGCGCCTACATCGAGAGAAGCGCCGGGGTCTATGACGCCATCTGCGATCGGTCGCTGCTCCACCTTTCGAGGTTCAGGGATGATCGGTCGGCGCTCGAGGCGGCATACGCCAACCTCGTCCTGAACCTGCACATGCTCAACGCTGACGGCACCATCGAGACGGGAGCCTCGCGCCGTCAGGACCTCGGGACGAAGCCCATCCCGGGATCGCTGGCGCTGCCCTATCTGATGGCCGACCTCGCGCGAGCCGATGATCGCTTCGTCGCAGCAGCCGATCTCATATGGACTCGCGGTCGCGGAGATGCAGCGGGTCTCGCCGCGCACCTTTTGCAGCATGGCGAACCGCGACCTGTGCCGTCTGCCTTTCCGTTCGATTTTGCAAGGGCCTTCCCAACGATCGGCATCTGGCGCTCTAGACGTGCGGCCATGAGCGCGACGGCATTCGCCCACAGCGCCCGGCTGTTCACTCTGACGTATGGCCGTGCAGAGATCGCCTCGATAAAGATCAGCCAGAGCTACTTTGGCACGGGGCGATTCATCGGCGACGATCTCAAGGAGACCCCGACCGGATGCGCGCTTCGTTCGGAAGGACGCTCCGAGGTGCATCGGCCCGGCTACGATCTGCCGCTGGGTAGACCTGTTGCTCCCGACCGGTGGTTCGAGACCCGGCCCGAGCGCGATTGGCGGCCACTGCCCCGGTGCGTAAGCGAGCTCGTCATCGAGGAAGCGCCTGACGGCTTCGATCTTCTCTACCGCACGCTCGACGGAATCGCGGGCGTGACGGCCCAGATCGCGCTCGACTTCGCTCCCGGCGGCGTCTGGGAGACGGATGATACATGCGTCATGCCGGTCGCCGGGCAGACGCTCTTTCTCAAGCGTGGGCGCGGCAGGATGCGTTACGGGCACGACGTAATCGAGATAGGCCCGGGGGCTGACTCCCACCGCATGTGGGCCATGCGCGACGCTGAAACGGCTCCGGGTCACGCACGGATACTGATCACGTTCGAGACGCCGGTCGAGCACAGGCTGTCCATACGCTGCCGGCGCGAGCCATAGCCCGCATCCCTGGATAGGAGATCCCGCTGCCGCAGGGCGCGCTCAGTCGGCACGGCGGCGACGTCGCTGATCGCCTACGGCAGCTTCGTGGTCAGGGTCCTGAAGCCCTCGATCCTGTGAAAGGTCATGAAGTTGGCGTCGTGGTAGTTGTTCGCTCCGCCCATCCCGTCGTCATACGCCGTGCGGCACACGGCGATGATGTCGTCGCCCTCAAACAGCCAGTCCACATACTGGAAGCCGTGCTTGATCGGGTCAGGGTGCTCCAGCAACACGGCGCGCACCTCCCATGATCGCAGGTCCCTCGAACGTATCAACGCCAGCGTGTTCCGGGTCGCCGCAGGCTTGCCTGTGCGGCGCGCGAGGGGTACCCAGTTGGCCAGCGACCAGTAGTGCGCGCTCTCCCGATCGTAGCGGATGGTGAACTTCTTGGCGCCCCCAGGAAAAGGCACGAAGCCAGCCGACGGATCGAACGACGCAACCATGCCGTCGTCGCTGATCTCGATGATGGCGGCCCGTTCCTCGTCGTCGTCGCAGGCGACCCGCAGCATGTTGACAAGCCGCCCCTGGGGAGTGACAACTACGTTCCCTTCGAGCCAGCCGCCGAAACGGCCGTCGAGCCAGCGGGCATCGCGGCCGATGCGGTTCGTGCGGGTCCAGTTGGCGGCATCCAGCAGATCGCTCCGCTCGGGTGCGGACATGACAAACGCCCCAAAGCACCGTCCCCATCCTCTTGGCCCCTGCTGGTCCTCCATGGCGCGCCAGATGCGCCCCCTGTGTACCACCACCGGAACCGGCGCACAGTGGTACGGCCCGTCCCCGATGAGCAGGCCGCTCCGCGCATCCCTGGGCTCCGTCCACGTCACTCCGGCGTCCCGCGAGCGCCGAATGACGGTGAAGCCGTTCTCCCTGCTCGTTCCCATGATGTAGAGAGCGCCGCGATGAAAGAACAGCGTCGACCACCACTGGCCGATGATCTCGGCGCGACGAGACCACGTCTTCCCGCGATCTTGCGACACGAGAATATGCGTTCTGTCGCCCGTACTGCCGGGTCCGAACAGGTCATGCGACGCCACATACTCCCCGTTCGGCAGCACGGCAAGCGATGGCGAACCGATGTACTGGCGAGTGACGGCCGGGCTGTGATCTATGATCACCCCCGGCACGCGGGAGAAGTCAGCCTGACCAGAGCCGGGCACGCTGACGCCCGCCGATAGGGCAAGTAGGCATATCATGCTCCAGAGGTTCTGCGCATAGCGCCATTGTCCTGCCCGTTTGGCTGTGCCCGAATGACACGATGGGCGTCCCGGCGGTCGAAGCCGATGAGACGCCCATGATGGACTGCTATCTGCGGCTATTTGCCGGACTTGCCCTTGGGCGGAGCCGACTTCTCGCCGGGCTTGGCCGTCGGCTTGCTCTTGGCATCGCCTGGCAGCGTGCCCGCCTTGACCTCATCGGCATTGGTCACGCCGTCCTTGTCGGAGTCCAGCTTGGCGACCCGGGTCAAGACGGCCGCGTTAACCTGCTTGGTCTTGAGCGCCTTCATAGCCGCGGCCAGATCCTTGCCGTACGCGTTGAGATCCGTCTTTCCCATCTGCTTGTGGCATGTCACGCACGCCGCCTTGGCGAGCGCAGAGTCCTTCGGCGGCTTGGCTAGCTTCGTGAACTCGATCTGTATCGCCGCCGACCCGAATGCGGCAACGCACAGCAGAGCGATCGCCGAACCTAGCAGCCATCGGAAACTTCTCATGTATGTCTCTCCTTTTCCGCCGTCCAGCCGGCACGCTACACCGACTCGCGGCCCCGTGGTGGTCGTCTCCCTGTTTCTAAGGTACGCCTCTCGGCCAGCAGCGTGACACGAAAAGGTGCGTGCTGTCCAGATTTCCGCTCACGCCTCTCGACACCTGGCTTCGGCTGCGCGTCGGATGCCCAGCGCCGTTTCCTCGAGGTCCTGCTCGGTGTAACCCTCATTGATTCCGAGGATCAGGCACGTCGCAAGGATCGCCTCGGCGTTCGGGCAGAGACCCGGGCCATAGGTGTAGTCGAGGTACGCATGACGTCCACGCGTGAAGGCCGAACCGTTGCGGAAGAGAGGGTAATCGTACACAGGAGCGCCGATGTAGTGCGCGCCGACGGGAATGCCCTCCTCGCCCATGGCCTTTGCGAGCGCGTCCGCCCGGTCAGCGGCGCCTTCGGCGCGCATCATGTAGAACCACCAGGATGGATCGCATCCCTCTGTGATTTGCGGCAGCATGATCCCCGGCACGCCGGCAAGCATTACGGTGAGGCGCCCGCACCAGGCACGTCGGCGGCGCACGATCTCGTCGAGCTTGCGGCATTGCGCGAGCGCCACAGCCCCCTGAAGCTCGGTCATCCGATAGTTGTTGGCAAGGAACGTGGGGTTGCGCACCGCGATTCCGGGCCGTCGGTCGTAGCACTTGTCGGTAGCGAGACGCAGCCGCGCGGCGAGCTCCTCATCGTCGGTGACCACCATGCCGCCATCGCCGCATGAGATATGCTTGAACTCGTTGAAGCTGAAGCATCCCAGCTTGCCCCATGTGCCCACGGGCCTGCCCCGATAGACGCATCCGAACGCCTGCGCGCAGTCCTCCACGAGGGGCACGCCATGGCGCTCGCACACAGCCAGCAGCCCGGCAAGATCGCAGGCATTCCCCGCCAGATGCACCGCCAGAACGGCGCGGGTACGCGGCGTGATGCGCTCCTCAACCGACTCGGGCAGCAGGTTGTACGTGCGCGGGTCCAGATCGGCAAAGACGGGGGCCGCACCCTGATACATTATCGGGATCACCGAGCCCATGTCGGTAATCGGCGACGTGATCACCTCGTCGCCCGGCGAGATGCCGAGTGCAATGAGGGCGCTATGGATCGCCGCCGTGCCGCTCGTGCAGGCAACACCGAAACGGGCCCCGACCATGCCGGCGTAGGTCTCCTCGAGGCACCGGACCTTCTTTCCCTGGGCGTAGAAGAGCGTGCCCTGCTCGATGGCCTCGCGCAGCTCGTTGAGCTCTTCTTCGCTATAGCGGGCGGCCCGCCCATACGGTACCGTCTTCGCCTTTGCGTGTGTCTGGCTCATACAGGGACCTCCAGTTCGATGGTCTTCTTGGGAGAGATCGTGCAAGCCGTTGGAACGAAGCTGAAGCCAAAGCGCTCGACGTCGCCTTCGGGATGCAGCCACAGGACCGTGGCATCGGCGAGCGGTTGCTCGCTGCGCAGAGTCGCGCCCGTTATAGCTCCCGCTCGGCTGTGCACGTTCCACGCCGCGGATCTTCGGGCGTCTTCCCAAGCCACGAGGTCACGCGCCGTCCACCACTCGACGCCATGCTCGCGCGCCCGACCGATCGCCTCGTGCATTGCGTCGGCCACGCCCGCCGTCCGGATATGGGCGGGGTGGAACAGCAGGTGCAATACGCCGTGCGCGCGCAACACCGTATGGGTCAGCGCATCTGCCAGCGCCTGCGGAGCGAACACCACAAGATCCTGCGTGGGAGTGGCCAGTTCATAGACCGGTATCACGCTGCCGTCTCGCCGCACCGGCAGATAGGGATGGCATGTGCCGAAGTTGTAGCCTGCTTCGCCGGTCTTGGAAGCGCCCTTGGACTGATCGAGGCGAACGCCATGTGCCGCGCACCATTCGAAGAACTCAACGTCACCTTCCCAGCGAAGATAGTGGTTCTTGTTGGACACGATGTCGTCTCGGAAGAGATCGCGCAACGCCGCGTGCTGACCGGCGAAATCCTCTGCGCTCCATTGCGTGTGCCCGGACATAGCATCGAAGTGCATGGCGAGCTCATGACCCGCACGGCGTATGTCGTCTATCACGTCGGCCGCATAACCGGGCGCCTGCACGCACCACGTAGACCGAACCCCCGCCCGCGCGACCTCGGCAAGCATCGCGCCGGCCAGATCCGCATCGTTGCCGTCGCTGTCGTGCGAGAGCGCACCCACAGCCGGCAGGCCGCGCGGATAGAGCCAGAGCATTGGCATCGTCAGCCCGGCAGACTGCGCCCCATAGAGCGCCGAGCGGACCAGCAGCTCAGACCACAGGTCGGCCTGCGGCTCCAGAAACGCTCGCAGGCCCGGAGCTCCAGGCACATCCTGCCGATCGAAGTCCCAATCGAGCGCGAATCCGTCGCCGCTCTTCAGCACCTCGTCGCAGATGGGCGCCGTGCCGTCGGAGGATGGCACGCCGTCGCGCGTAATGCCGATCCCCTGCCGGATGCGTACAATCGCGCCGGTCAGATCGGGCGCGATGAGCAGACAACGCCCGGGGCCGTGACGGGACTCCGCCACGGCCACCCGGTCCGCAGGCCGTTGGTGGCGGTCGAGCGCTCGGGCTATCACGTGCGAGTCGCCGGCGACGCGCGCCGGCAAGCCGTTGAAGTGATGCAAGGCCGCTCGCAGGTGCCCGATCACGGGGTGGCTGCCGCTCGCCGTCAGGTACCCCTCTCCGAGCGTGCCGACGCCGCCACCCCACGAAGAGTACGTCGGCCCCTCCACCTCGACGCCGAACATCGCAGGCATGGCCGCCACGCCCCCGACGCCGATCCATACGCCTCCGGCCTCCACCCAGTCGCAGAGGGTCTTGCCGACCGCTTTGGGCAGAGCATCGTTGCCCAGCGTCACCAACACCTTGAGAAACGGAAGGGCATCGCTCAGGCTGTCCGGCGGCACCTCGGCGTGAGGAATGCCGTAATGGACCAGCGTATCGAGGGCGACTCGGGGGTACGTCAACGTGCGGGCCATGTTGGGGGGCGGTTGCGGCAGAATGCACACGCCGATCGGACACACGATGCTCTCGCTCATTTGCTTCCTCCTACGTGCCGGCAAGCGGCCCGCCCGACGGCTCCGCAATCCCCAGCAGGCGCAGGGCATTGCCCCCGCCGATGGCGCTGAACGCAGCGGTATCCAGCTCCCCTTTGGCCAGGAGACTGCGCAGATACGCGAGAGTCGGCATCCTGCCCGCTTCATCGGCGAAGCACGTGTCGGTGCCGAACATCAGCCGGTCCTGGAACTCGCGGAGAAACGGCGCTCCGTAGTCTCGATCCCGCGTCAGCGCGTTGTAGCCGCTGTGGGCGGAGAGGTCCGCGTACAGGTTGGGGTACGTGCGCAACAGCCGCTGCAGGCTGCCGCCGGACCTGACCGGACCCGATGGATAGCCGGACTTCTCTTCGGGTGTCAGGCCTTCCCCGATCTCCGCCCAGAAGCCCGGCCCGTGGCCGATCAGCACGGTCTCAGGGGCCAGTTGAAGCAGCCGTTCGAGATGGGCTGAGCCAGGCTCGTCTATCAGGCCGTACCGGCCTTCGCCCGGGCCGCAGCTTTCGAACAGCACGGGAAGCCCCATCTCGCCGCACTGGCGCACGACGTTCACTACCCGCGGATCGTCGAACCACAGGTTGCCGCCGAGTTCGCCGATCCCCTTGCAGCCCATCTCTATGAAACGTTCGAGCAACCAGCGGAAGTCGGCCCGCGGGCTGTTGCCGCCCCAACGAGGATCGACATTACCGAACGGTATCAGTCGGTCCCGATGTGCGCCGGCCGCCCGTATCTGCGACACGACGTCCGGAATGGGACCGAACAGGCCAGGGAACGTTACTGCCTCAGGGCATGCTGGCCACGGCAATAGGACCGCCATTGCGATCCCTTCATCGTCGAGGCGTTCGAGTAACGCCAAGACGGACAGCGGCGTCCGATCCATACTCGTGGGCGTTCGAAGATCGCAGCAATGCGCATGGATGTCCACAACCATAGTTGCGCGTATTTCGGTACCGGATGTGCAACGTCCTTCGCGTGACCCGAGCCCGTGTGCCACCACACCTGTCCTCCGATGACCTCGCTCAGGTACTCTCCCATGGGAGCTGGAAGGACCGGCAGGAGGTTCAAGGACAGTGGAAACATCAAGCGAGCAATCACGGCGTCTGTCGGCTCAGTTGGCGTTCATTCGCGAGATTGATCGCGTGAAGAGCATCTATCGGCAGACCGTCCTGATGGACGGCGCGCGCAGGGAGAACGACGCGGAGCATTCGTGGCACATCGCCATCATGGCCGTCACCCTCTCTGAGCACGCGCCGCCCGAGCTCGACGTTCTGCGCACCGTGACCATGCTTCTCGTGCATGACCTGGTCGAGATTGACTGCGGCGACACGTTCTGCTACGACACCGAGGGCATGGTGGGCAAGCACGAACGCGAGAGCGTGGCTGCCGACCGCATCTTCGGCATCCTTCCGCACGATCAGGCGGCCTATCTGCGGGACCTGTGGGACGAGTTCGAGGCTCGTGAGACACCCGAAGCGCGGTATGCCAATGCCCTCGATCGTCTCCAGCCTATGCTCCAAAACTATGCCACCTCTGGCGGCGCATGGCGCGAGCATGGCGTGACCGCTGATCGCGTCTTGCGGCGCAACCGCATCATCGCCGACGGCGCTCCCGAACTGTGGTCCTACGCCCGTGCCATGATCGCCGATGCAGTCAGTCGCGGGTTCCTCGATCCTGGGCCGGAGTTCAGGCGAGAGATGGAGCTCGGCTAGCCGGCGCATCCGCTACGGCGAACCGCCTCCGCCACGAGCAGCGCGGGGGGGCGCGTCTCCGCCGCTGGCGTTCAGGAGCCGCTCTCTCTACCCATCACGCCAACGGTCACTTCCACACGTGTTTTCGGGTCGGCAGGATCGTTATCGCGAACCTCCACGGTCGCGCGATACCGCCCGGGGCGCCTCGGTGACCCGGTGATCGCTCCGGTGAAAGGGTCCAGCGCAACGCCGTCGGGCAAGGACCCCCGCACTATCTGACAGTCATATGCGGGTATGCCGCCGCGAATCTGCAACGACGACTGCACCGGCTCGCCCACACGCACCGCGATCGCGAGCCTGGCATTTGCCTCAAGGGGCATCAAAGGCGTCGTCTCCCTCAGGCGGTAGCCGGCAGCCCTCGCGACCAGTAGATCAACCTTCGTGATGAGCCAACGCTTGCGCGGCATATCCCCGCCGTACTCATTGCCGAATGCCCCGACCCGACTGACGGGATCGACCGTCTGGAAGAGATGCTCCGAAGCGTTGATCGCGGGAGCGCCGCCGAGGTATCGCTCCAGTTCACGGTCGCGCACGCGACCCGACCGGATGAGCTTGCCGAAGCCCGGTATGGGCCGATGATAGAGAAGCGCATGGCCGATCTCCTGACGAACGACTGAGTAGTAGTCATGGGGCTCGCGAGCGTGGTTCGATGATGTCCACCACCGATCGTCGCTCTCCTCGACCGACCATCCGAGGCCGTTCCAGTTGCCTGTCACCTCTGAGATGACCGTGCCCGAGCGCCGGAGTCCCGTCTTCCTGCCGTCTCGCACCTGCAATCCGCCCTGATCGGAGCACCGTCCCCCGGATCGTCTTTCCGGACCCCTGATGCTCTGAGCGAAGAGCAGGAAGCCCCTGTAGTCGGTCGCATTCGTTACGGTCCTGCCCCGCTCGAACGTATCCGGCTCGTGGATCCACGCTGTCTCGGCGCCTGCAGCGACGGGGGCAAAGCCCTGATCATCAAAGAAGTAGGCCCAGTCACGAGCAGCCTGCTCGATCGTGCGACGGATAGCCGGGTCACCGAAGAATCCGAGGGCGTCATGGGTGAAATCGAGGTGCATCGGATAGGCATCGGGCATGTCTCGGTCCTGATCGATCACCCGGATCGGCCACGATGCTGTTCGCCTCTCCCCGACGCCCGTTGTAAGCTCGAGACTAAGCCTGTACGTTTCGTCGTGCGCGTCTCTGTCGGGGAAAACGGACATGAAGAAGGAGGCCGTTCGCGACGGTCCGTCCAGGAAGATGGTTTTCTCGGGTCCCTGGGAGCCGACGTCGCTGAACAGGTTGAACATGAGGCGCTGCCCGTTCGCCTTCATCACCACTCTCGCCGGTAGATTGACCCGTCCGCTCAGCTCTACCTTGAGAGGGATTGCCGGATTGGCGATATGGCCCTGCCAGTCCACCAGCGTGATTCCGCGCTGCGCGAGATCGCGACCGAACCGGTCGCGGATCACCATGGGAGGGTCAGCAGCCGACTGACCGAGCGCCTGGAGCGACAGCCCCAGCGCCCACGCGACGACCGCCGCTTGCCGCACAAGCCCCGTCACGTCTTTCGGCCGGCCATCCGCAGAGCCTCGGCCGTGCGCCGATGGTGCGGCGACGTGACTGCGCCGCGCAGGATCGGGTCTCGTGTCGCCACCATGTGCTTGTACAGCCTGCCAGCCAGATCCTTCAGCAGCCCGGCGTGGCCCGGATCCTCCGCAAGGTCCTTCTGTTCCCATGGATCGGCAACCAGGTCGTACAGCTCGAGATAGGGATGGTACGCCGTAGCATGGTTAGGCGGCGTGACCGTATCCGAGCGTGGCCGCCATTGCTGCGACGGGTCCATGAACGCCGGAGCCGTCGAGAAGTTGGCGATGAGCTTGTGGGTCTCGGTTCGGATGGCCCGCTTGGGGTCATAGTAGTCGTGGTACGTCAGCTCCGTGTATATGGCATCGTGGCCGCGGTACTCCCGTCCGTCCAGCAGCGACGCGAACGACAGGCCCTGGACCGAAGACGGAACGCTGAACCCGGCTACCTCGGCGAGGGTCGGTAGCATGTCTATGTTGGATATCATCTCTCGACGCACAATGCCGCCGTGCCAGCCAGCTCGAGACGGGAGTCTCAGTATGCATGCGATGCTAACCCCGGGCTCGTAGAGATTGCACTTGGCCCGTGGCATCGCGATGCCATGGTCAGTCGTGAAGATGACAAGCGTGTCGTCGGCAAGTCCCATACGATCAAGCGCCGTCAGGATTCGACCGAACTGCGCATCCACGTGACGCACGGCTCCCTGCAGTCCGGCAAGCTCCTTGCGACAGGGCGGCGTATCCACGAGATAGGGCGGCACATAGACGCCGAGGCCGTCGTCCGGCTCCATCCCAGGTCCCGGGAACCCTTGATCGCCCGGCGGTTGTCCAGGCTCCTGCGGTATCGCGAGACGATGCGGCTCAATGGTCCCGATCCACAGGTAGAACGGCTTCTCGGCCTCTCGAAGCCGCTCGAGCTCCGCGATCGCCGCCTCGGCTGCCTGTGCGGCGCGAGCATTGGGGATGTGCTTCTCGTATCCCCACCGCTCAGCCTTCTGATGGGTCTCATGGATCACGCCGACGGCACAGGTCGCGTAGCCGGCATCGCGCAGCAACTGCGCGAGGTGTCTCTCATTCGGATGCAGATCCCACTCGAATCGGAAGTGACACAGTCCAAGCACGCCGTTGCAATGCGGGTAGCGTCCTGTCAACAGCGAGGCGCGCGATGGGCTGCACGACGGCGCGGTGCAGTAGGATCGCTCGAAGCGCACGCCCTGCGCTGCGAATCCGTCGATGGAGGGCGTTCTGACAGTCGGTACCCCATAGCAGCCCAGATGCTGACCCAGGTCGTGCGCGTGAAAGATCAGGATGTTCGGTCGCTGGCCGGTTGGCCGGCGTTGGCCGATCAACCCCGATTCAGCGGCGCCTGCGGATGCCAGTGCCATAGCGCCCCCTCCCTTCACCAAGGTTCGCCGCGACAGCGGCCGGCTGAACGACGGTTGCGTTGCCATAGCGCCCGTTTCGCCTCAGCCAACGGGGAGTCCTGCAGGCCCCATGAGCGCCGAACAGCCATGCGAACGGAGCTGCCCGTACCCGGGCGATCGGCGGCATAGGGCCGACGTCAGGTGCCGCGCCCGCCTATGACGCCGCCGTTTTCCGCCTGAATGGCTATGACCGACGGACGGGGTGGACCGGATCCGTCAGGCCATCGGGTCGTCGGATTCGAGAAGGTTGAGCCCTCCCCCGGATGCTGGATCGCGAGGAAGACGGTCTTGCCGTCCGGCGTGAACTCCGGCCCGCACACCTCGCTGCCTTCAACGCTCTCCATGAACTGCCTCAGCCTGCCTCGCTCAGGCCCCGCAACCGGCACGGCATAGAATCCGTCGCGGCGATCCAGCGCCTTCTCCTGACCGTCCGTGGCAATCCAGAGGTTGCCCCGGCGATCGAAGCAGATATTGTCGGGACACGAGATCGGACTCACCTGCGACCTGTCGAAGCCCGCGAAGTAGGTGGCGGGATCATCTGGCTCGCCGCATACCATGAAGAGCTCCCATCGGAACGACGTCGCCGCGTGGTCGTCGCCTGCTTCGGCGATCTCAATGATGTGCCCATGCGCGTTCCGTACGCGAGGGTTCGGCCTATCGGGCTTCGCTTTGCCGTCGGCGCCCCTATCAACATTGTTGGTGCATACCACGTAGACTTTGCGGTTGGCAGGATTCACCTCGATGTCTTCTGGCCGATCCATTTTCGTCGCGCCCACGAGATGCGCAGCGATCCGCGCATCAATCGCCACGTCGGCCTGCGAGCGAAAGCCGTTGTCTTCCGTCAGCGGCCCACGACCATGGACCAGAGGCAGCCAATCTCCCGAGCCGTCCTCGTTGAACCGGGCCACATACAGGATGCCGTCATCGAGCAGATCGCGGTTAACGGCACGGTTGCGCGGATCGTAGGGCCGAGCGCACACGAACTTGTAGACATACTCGAAGCGCGCATCGTCGCCGGAGTAGAGGACCACCTTGCCGCCCCTGGTCACATGGGTAGTAGCCGCTTCGTGGCGAAATCGGCCCAGTGCGGTCCGCTTGCGCGGCGTCCAGTCGCGATCGTAGGGGTCTACTTCGACGACCCATCCAAAGTGGTAGGGTTCGTGGGGCTCCTTGCCGCAGTCCAGCCGGTCCAGATGCCGCTCGAACCTGTAGACGCTCTCATTTTCGCCGAGCCCGTACCTTTGGGCGGACCGGCGGTCGCGCGCGTCCATCAGCGCCGAGGCATTGCCGAACATGTCCTGAAAGTTCTCTTCGGCGCTGAGGACCGTGCCCCACGGTGTCGTGCCTGCGGAGCAGTTGTGCATCGTCCCGGTGCAGCTCGTTCCATCTGGATGGTCGGAGGTCTTCATGCGCTCGTCGCCCCGTGCCGGGCCTGTGATGATGACGGATGTGGTCGCGGTGACACGGCGGTTGCGGGCTCCATCCACCACCACCGACCATCGACCGGCCGCGCGGCGGACTTCAACCACCGACAGACCCATGGCCTCCATACAGGCATCCACCTGTTCGCGTGTCAGATCGCCGGGGCTTTCCACCGGAAACATGAGCTCGGGATTGACATACTCGTGGTTCACGACCAGCAGTCCGTGATCGGAGGTCCGCGAGCCGCGAGGCAGCGGCATGAAGCCGACGAAGTCGCAGTTGTAGCCGAATCGAACGGCCTGATCGCGCGGCGTCAGCGCCGCTGGATCGAACGCATCGGAAGCGCCCGGCCCAAGCGGGTCGCCCCACCGAACGACGATCTGCGAGCGGTACCCTGCGGGCACCAGTACATCGGGCCCTTTCGAGGGTGTGAGCGGCGCGAAGTCGAGACCGGTCGGGCTCGGCCTGACCTGGCCGTCTGCATGCGCAGGCGAGTCTCCGATGCCCGTCAGAGCGACGCCGAAGCCTGCCACCAGTCCGGCGCGGAGCAGGTCTCTGCGGCTGAGTCGACGAGCTATGACGTCCCCAAACGTGTCTCCGATCCCCTGATCCGAGCGAACGGCAGGGTCATCCTCCCAATGGCGAGCTTTCACGGATTGCCTCCCAACGCGCTATTCAGCGTCATCTACGAGCGCGAGGGCGGCAGTTGCTCGCTTCTTACGAGGACTTAACAGAGCCAGCCATGGCCGACGCTAAGGAGCCGCCGCCTCTGGCATATCGGCGGGGAGCACGAACTTGCCCGGGTCGGGCATACGATACTCGGGCAGATCCTCGTCGGTGTTGGCGATGTAGACCCACCAGTTGTTGTAGCCGTACTTGGTATGGCCCGGGAACTTGGGGATGCGCTCAAGCCACCACTTCATGTAGCCGAAGTGGCTGTTGCCCCACTCGGCGGAGCCCACCTCGCGTGTTGGCCCCCGAAGGTCTGGGTAGTTGCGCCACGAGTCGGCCCACGACTGAACGCGGCGCCTATTGTTGTAGTCGTAGCCGCCCTGGCCGTTCGGCGGCACGTGGCAGTTGCCTACCATGGAAGGGGTCCCGGGAGTGTCCATTTCGAGCCATGAGTAGACATTCCAGGGGTCGCGCAGCGTCTTCGGGTCCCAGACCCCATCCGCCATGGCGAGCGCCGCCATGCTCTCTACACGGTGGGCGTAGCTGTGGATCATGTTGTCTGGGCCGACCTCGTAGTTGAAGCCCATGACCCACATGGTGTGACCGATCTCGGGCGGGATGTCGTAGGGCAGGTAGAGCCACGGATTGTCGGTCGGGCCGAAGCGAGCGTATCGATTGGGGATGTATCCCGCGAACTCGTCGAAGTGGAACCCCGGTGCACCCCAGACCCAGAGCTCCGTGATGTTCTCCTTCTTACAGCGCTCGAGAATGCGGTTATCTTCGAAGAAGCCGCGGTAGGAGGATGTGACGGGATGCCATTGCTGGGTCCTGTGGGCTTCGAGGTACGTCGTCTCATCATAGCGCGTACCATCGAGCCGCTTCGGGAAGCCGTCCACTTCGATGATGTCCACGATCTCGTAGTTGATGTATCCCCACGAGGCCTGCCGAATCACATCGGCCAGAATGTGCGAATACTGGACAGGGTCATTCCACTGGAAGTGCTCGATGAGGCTCTTGCCGCCCTGACCCTTGAGGATCGGGTTGTAGATCAGGACGATCACCTTGGCAAGCTTCCTACCGGTGGCGGCCCTGGCGTTGTAGACGAACTTCGGACGTCGCCACTGGATCTCCCGGCGATTGGCGACGGTGTAGCAGCCCTGCATCTGCTTCTCGCCCACAGGTTCAACCACGGGCAACGACTTCCATGCAGGACCCTGGGTCAGTCCGACGCCCAACGCAAGGGCGATCAGCGCGGTGTTCATAGTTGAGTCTCCGAATCAGGATGATCGGCAAGGACGCCGACGGCAGAGTGTACCTGCGGCTACACCCGGCTCCCCAGCACGTCCCGAATGGCTTCCAGCGTCTCTTCGGTGAGCCTTTCTGGTCGGAAGTGCAGCGACACCCCGGCCGCAGCGGCCTCCCCGATACGCAGGGTGGCTTCGGGGTCTTCCATGAGCCGCTCAATGGCGTCAGCAAGCGATTCGCTGTTTCCGGGCTCGAACAGGACGCCTCCTTGCGTCAGGGCCAGCATCTCGGGGAAGATTCCCGCGTTTGGAACCACTACAGGCAGTCCCGCTGCTTGCGCCTCGAGCGCGGCCACGGCTCTGGTCTCAGGCTGCCTGCTCGGCATGCAGAAGGCCGAGCATCCGTGCAGGAAGCGAACCTTCTGGGCGAATGTGACTTCGCCGGCGTACCGCATCCGATCGGCGAGGCCGGCATCGTCAAGACGGCGCACCAGGCTGAGCCAATAGGAACGGTCGAGAACCTTGCCCGCTATGGCCAGTTCGAGTTCTCTCCCGCGCTGGTGCAGTCTGAGGAGTGCATCCACCAGGATGTCGAGACCCTTGAGCGGCGTGATCACCGAAAGAAAGCCGACGGTGAAGGGGAAGGGCCGCGTGCGTGCATCGGCGCGGAACGCCTGAGCATCCACGCCGACACGCGTAACGCGCACCCTTTCCCTCGGAACGCCGAGGAAGTCGGCCATGGTGGCCGCATAGGCCTCGCCGGGCGAGAGGAACATATCGACGGCCTGCGCATTCTTGCGCATCTGCTCGATCGCTTGCGAACGAAAAGGCTCCGGAGCGGAGTTAACGAAGGTGTCCTCGCCCTGCAACCCGCAGACGATGGGGGTCCCCATCCTGCGCTTGATCTCCGGCGCGACCCCTGTGAGCAACGAGTTGGTGATACTCACCAGATCGGGCCGGGCCATGGCGTGGAGGTAATCCATGAGCTCGCCAAACACGCCGGCATGATTGCCCCCCATACCGCGGAGCACGGACACGATCATGGGTCCAAGATCGCCAGCGCGCGTCGAGACGGCGAATCTCGACACCCATTCCAGCAGCCGCGGATGATCGAGCGCACGCCGAATGCTGCGGGGCAGATAGCGCCAGACGGGCACATACTGCTCCAGATAGGCGTTGACCCCGCCCAGGAAGATGCGACTGGTCGGCAGCGGCTCCGAGCCGTCGAAGCGGAGAGGCGTGTAGAGAGGGATGATCTGCACGTCGTGGCCGCGGGCCATTAGCCCGCGCGCAAGCATCGTATCGCGGGCACATGCCCCGCAATACATACCGCCGGCTCCGGCCGCAAGATGGGCTATGCGCATGGGCGGGTCGCTAGATCCTTCGCATCCGCGGCGGGGAATGCCCGCGAGACGCTGGCGCTACGCACCTCGGTCGCTTCGCGGCCCGTCCTGACGGCCTACCGTATTCCCCATGACCCATCGGGAAGCCGGAACGGAATGCCCCACACTTGCCGCTTGCCGGCATAGGGGCCGTCGTCGGCAATGAGCCACGATCGAATCGCCTGCCCGTCGAGTTGCAGTCCCCCCAGTTGCGCGCCATCGCTGCCAAGCTCGGGCCTGACCTTCATCAGCTTGGCGTGGCCATCCGCGAAGCATACGTTGATGCTCAGGCCGTGCCGCGCCTGCACCGGCAGATCATAGGTCGTGTAGTTGGCAGTGCCACCCTGCAGCGCGATGGTGGAGTCGGAGTAGGCTCCCGTTTCCGCAGGAAACTCCACCTCGGCCATGCGCCGGACAGGTCTCCCCGTGAATCCCGTGTACGGGTTCACGAGGTAGTTGGGATCGCCCACGTCGATGAGGCGCATGTTGGGTTGGTAGCTCAGGATCGTTACGGGCGGAGCGGCCGAGCAGGGCGGAGGGAAGCCCATGATCGCGGTGCCGCGGGCAAAATCGAGCTTGGCAGGATCCGATGGGCACTGCACGATCTGAGAGTTCTTCTGATAGGGCTGAAGCGCCTGGAAGGACGTAAGGATGCAGGGCATGCCCGAGGCCTCCGCGCCCATGTAGAACGTGATCGGGTAGGTCTCATCGTAGTCCTGGACATACAGCATGAGACCCGTGCCTAGCTGACGATGGTTGTTGAGGCACGAAGTCTGGCGCGCCTTCTCGCGGGCCTGTGCAAAGACGGGAAAGAGAATGGCTGCAAGGATGGCAATGATGGCGATGACGACAAGCAATTCGATGAGCGTGAATGCTCGACGGTCTCGATACCCCACGGATCCGGTCCTCCTGATCAGTCGCGCCCGCCGTCTGCGGAGCCTGACACGAATCATACCCCGTAAGGGCTCGGTCGGTTCCGGATCGTCGGGTCAGGTATCATTCCTCCTGTGAGCAACTCAGACGACCGCGCACGATCCCGATGGTGGATCGTCAACGCCGCACCGTCCGTGGCGGCCGTTCTGGGCGCCGTTGCCATCGGTTGGTGGGTACACGGCTATGTTCGTCCGACACCCGTGCATGAGCGTCCTCTCGGCATTGACGAGGCGCCGTCAACCCGCGCGCAACAGCCGGCTCCTGCCGCCGGTGGAGGCGGTACCAGCTTCTCCAATGCGGCAGCCAAGGTCGAGGATCTGCCCGGGCTCTGGCCGTGGTTCCGGGGACCCGAGCGAGACAACATCGGCGAGACCGGCAGCAAGCTAGGATTCGAGTGGTCTGCCAGCCCGCCGCGCGCCCTCTGGAGCGTTCAGCTTGGTGAGGGCTATGCGGCCCCTGCCGTGCGGCGCGGACGGGTCTACCTCATTGACTACGATCAGGCGGGCCAGGCCGATTCCGTCCGGTGCTTCGCGCTTGCGAATGGCGAGGAGATCTGGCGGAGGAGCTATCCCGTCGTCGTGAAGCGCAACCATGGCATGTCGAGGACCATACCGAGCGTCACCGACAAGTACGTGGTCACGCTCGGACCCAAGTGCCATCTCACATGCATGGATGCCGACACGGGCGCGATCATCTGGCAGCACGATCTCGTCGCCGAGTATGGCGTGACCGTGCCCGAGTGGTACGCTGGCCAGTGCCCCATCGTGGACAGCACCCGCGTCGTAATCGGGACGGGCGGCCAGGCGCTCATGATGGCATTCGAGATCGGCACCGGCAAGGTGATGTGGCAGACTCCCAACCCGCGCAAGTGGCTGATGACGCACTCTACGCCCCTGCCCACTACCATCGGCGGCGTGGCGCAGTACGTCTGGTGCGGAAGCGGCGGCGTGGCGGGAGTCTCGGCATCCGACGGCAAGCTGCTGTGGGAGAACACGGACTGGGTGATCAACACCGCCACGGTGCCCACCCCAGTGGCCCTCGGCAACGGGATGCTGTTGCTGACCGGCGGCTATGAATCTGGCGCTATGTTCCTGAAGATCGAGGGCTCTGGCGCCAGCCTGTCGGCGCGAGTGGTCACCCGCCTGAGACCCCAGGTGTTCGGTTCCGATCAGCAGACCCCCGTCTTCTACAAGAACCACGTCTACGGCGTCAAGCCAGGCGGCCAGATGACCTGTCTCGACACAACAGGCAAGAGCCTGTGGACCAGCGGCACCGACCGCTTCGGCCTCGGCGCATACATGCTGGCGGACGGCGTGCTGCTTGCGCTGAGCGACAGCGGCAACCTGAGCGCGATCGAGGCGACCCCTGCGGGGTACAAGCGTCTGGCGCAGATCAAGGTGCTCGAGGGACCGGAAGCGTGGGGTCCCATGGCGCTGGCAGGAACCCGCTTGCTTGTCCGTGACGTGCATCGCATGGTCTGTTTGGAGATGGCCAAGCCGTAGTTGGATCGCGCAGCAATGGCCGGAGCGTATAGTCAGAGGAGGCCTGAACGATGAGCAAGCCCACATCCGGGTCATTGGGGCGCGTCGTGTCGCGCCGGGAAGCGTTGCTTGGCGGCGCTGGCGTGGTGGCGCTAACCAGCATCGTTACAGGCTGCAAACGCGAACGCCCGATCGTCTCGACCGACGACGTCATTGAAGAGACCGATAAGGCCTTAGTCAAGTACCACGAGGCCGAGCAAGTTGCGGTTCAGGTACCGTCCCCTGCGGGCATCGCCACATCACATGACGGCAGCCTCTGGGTCGCGGGTGACCGTCAGGTTGTGCGGCTTGCCGGAGGAGAGGGGGTCGACCGCTCTTCTCGCGGCGCGCTGCCCTCGAGCGCCGTCATCAGCGGCGAGGCGACCTGCATGGCCGCAGGTCTCGGCGCTCTGTTCATCGGCGTGGGCAACCACGTCGAGATCGTGCGGCCCAATGCGGAACGCGCCGAAGCGTGGGAGCCGTTCGCTCCCGAGGGCCTTATCACGTGCATCGCGCTCGGACCGGATACGATCTACCTCGGGGACTCGGTCGGCCGCCGAATCGTCCGCTGCGATCCGACCGGCAAAGTGATCGGGTACATGTGCGAGAAGGATCCGAAACGGGGTTACAGCGGCCTCATCGTGCCCAGTCCGCACCTCGATGTAGTTGTGGATGAGGAAGGAGCCGTTCACGTCGTGAACCCCGGCGCCCACAAGATCGAGATCTACGAGCCCGACGGTTCTCCGCGATGGAGCTGGGGCGAGGATGGACAGCAGGTACAGGGGTTCTGCGGCTGCTGCAATCCTACCGACATCGCGCTGCTGCCCGACGGCCGGTACGTTACATCAGAAAAGGGCATCCCCCGGGTCAAGATATACAGTAAGCAAGGTCACTTCGAGTGCGTTGTGGCCGGTCACGAGGACCTCTCGCCAGGCGTCGTGGGTCTCGACGTGGCTGTCATGAGCGACGGCCGCATTGCGGTGCTGGACAAGGGGATCAACGCGGTGCGCGTATACGAGCCCAAGGGACAGGACAGTGCATAGCCGAAGTGACGGGGGGCACGCTTCATCGCGTCGCGAGTTGTTCCGCACGCTCGCTCGCACTGCGGCGCTGACAGGCTTCCTGGGAGGCATCGCGCACCTGATGAGACGGGGCACAGACGATCGTGCGCCGGCCTGCCTGTACGGTCCTTCGGGCCAGCCTCTATGCTCAGGATGCGGCGCGGTGCGTATCTGCGGCAAGCCGGAAGCCGTCTATTATCGTGACGGCCGCAAGGCCCAACCACCAAGCGAACGGAAACCCGATGTCTGACATATCCGATACGACGAATAGGTCGGTCGCTTCCGCCGACAAGCCGAAGGCATCGCGCCGCGATTTCGTGGCAGGAGCGGCTCGTTTCGGCGGCCTCGTGATAGCCGGAGGCGCCCTGGCGTCGCTCGCTCGCGGCTCGCGTTCGGAACCGACGGTCTGGCAGATCGATCCGGCCAAATGCATCCAGTGCGGCAAGTGCGCGACGGAATGTGTCATCACGCCGTCAGCGGTGAAGTGCGTGCATGCCTACGCGCTGTGCGGCTATTGCAAGCTCTGCTTTGGTCTCTTCAAAGACAAGCGGACAGGTAACACGCTGGCAGCCGAGGACAACCGCTGCCCGGTCGATGCCATCAAGCGCCGATTCGTCGAAGACCCGTTCTACGAGATGTTCATCGACGAGCCTGCATGCATCGGCTGCGGCATCTGCGTCAAGGGCTGCAATCGGTTCGGCAACGGATCGCTGCACCTTCAGGTGCGCCACGACCGCTGCGTGAACTGCAATCAGTGCGCGATTGCGAAGGCTTGTCCCTCGCAGGCTTTCGTGCGTGTGCCAGCCTCGAAGCCCTATCTCATTCGGACCCTGCGCAAGTCGTGATGAGTCGGACGGTCCTCAGGCTCGCGCGATGGACCGAGCGGGGCAGCGGGACATGCCGATCCCTGCTCGCCGCGAGTGCCCTATGGTCCGTGCTGCTCGTCTCGGGCATCGTGCCCTCGGTCGCCTGGGCTCAGGAGCAGAAGAAGCAGCCGCCTCCCGAGTTCACGTCGGGCTACTTCCCGCCGACTCCCACGGAGCCATCGCCTCGAGCCGACACGTTCGCCTACATCGATGTGGCCCTGCTGGCGGCAGTGCTCGTCCTCGGCACGTGGTTCGTGTTCAAAATGCGTTCACGCACAGGCGTGCGCGTTCTGGTCGTCTTTTCTGCGCTGTACTTCGGGTTCTACCGGATGGGATGCGTCTGCTCCATCGGCTCGATCCAGAACGTCGCTCTTGCGCTTGGCGATCCATCCTATCGCCTTCCGGTGACCGTGGGAGCGTTCTTCGTCCTGCCGCTTGTGTTCGCGCTGTTTGTGGGCAGGATCTTCTGCGGTACGGCCTGCCCGCTCGGGGCGATTCAGGATCTCGTGGTGCTTCGACCGGTGCAGACCCATCCTGCGGTGGATCATACGCTCGGGCTCGTCCCGTATCTGTACCTCGGTCTGTCGGCGCTGCTGGCATGGACGGGAGCGAGCTTCCTCATCTGCATGTACGACCCGTTCATCCCCTTCTATCGCATGGGCGGAGCGTGGGGGGTGATCGCGTTCGGAGCCGCGTTACTGGCGCTGGGAACGCGTGTCGGGCGTCCCTATTGCCGCTATCTATGCCCATATGGCGTGCTGTTGCGCTGGGCATCGGCGCTCTCTCGATGGCGTGTGCGAATCACGCCGGGTGAGTGCCTGCACTGTCACCTCTGCGCCGATGAGTGTCCGTTCGGCGCCATCCATCCGCCCACGCCCGCCGAACAGGCAGGCGGGCGTCAGCAGGCCCGCAAGGGTCTGATACGGGCGCTCATGATCACAGCGGCGCTCGTCCCATTGCTCGCGGCCCTGGGCTACGCGGCCTCGCCAACCATATCGCGCACGCACAGGGATGTGCGCCTCGCGGAACGGCTCTGGGCCGAGGAGCGTGGCCGCGTCAGGGGAACCACCGACGAAACCGACGCGTACCGGCAACTGGCGCAGCCGTTCGGCATCGCCTACGCGCGCGCCGTGGAGGTTCGCAGGCGCTTTGATGTCGGTTCGGCGTTGCTCGGTGCGTGGGCCGGTCTGGTCATTGGCGGGAAGCTGATTCTGCTTCATGTCCGGCGAAGGCGCGAGGACTACGAGGCGGACCGAGCATCGTGTCTATCGTGCGCACGTTGCTACATGTCGTGTCCCGTAGAGCACGAACGGCTGGGACTGATCACACTGGAATGAACACCGCACCATCCTCAACTCTTTCCTCCGGCTCGTTGAACGCCGCCTCCAGCGAAGACGTGGTCATGGCCGCGGCGCAGCGCACGGCGCGCGTAGCCGTGGTCTTCGCAGGGATTGTGCTGGCGCTCATGGTCGCCAACGCTGTCGCCAGTCGCAGTGAAGACCCGGCAAAGGCCACGAGGCTGATCGAGCTCCAGCATCAGCTCACGCTGCATCCCGGCGACGAGGCGCTGCGCGCTCGCGTGCGCAACGAAGACAAGCGGGTGCGTCAGGACTATCTCCGTCACCGGGACTTCGCCCTGCGCGGCGCATGGCTCATGCTGGCGGCCACCGTGGTCTATCTGCTCGCCTCTGAAGTCGTACGGAGGCGACAGCCGCAGCTTCCTGCCCCTCGGCCAGATGCCGCCACGCGGGCGCGTATGGCCGCTGAAGCGACATTCCGGTCAGTGGTTACCGTCGGCGGCATCCTGGCGGGCACGCTGGCAACCCTGTCGGTCCTTGCGCGCCACGATTCTCTGGCCGAGTATGCCCGCGCGGCCGACAGGTCGCCAGCCAGGACCGTTGCCTCGGCACAATCTGCCCGTGATGCGTCCAATGCGCCAGCGCCGACCGCGCCCGGCCTTCCGATCGCCTCCGCCTCGCCACAGGCAGCCGGCTCAGGCTCGGTGGCTCAACCCGAGGGCGGCACGCTATCTGGCCCTGGCACGCTGCTGGTTCCCATGCCGACAGATAGAGGCGCTCCCCCCAAGCCTGCCGCTGCCCCTGAACTGGCCAAGAAGCCGGCACCGACCGTAAGTGCCTCCCTGGCGCCTGGTTGGGCAGAGAACTGGCCCAGGTTCCGCGGTCCTGAAGGCACCGGCGTCGCGCTGAACCGGAAGCCGCCCATCAAGTGGGATGGAGCGAAGGGCGAGAACGTGCTGTGGAAGACAGCCATTCCGCTGCCCGGCTGGAACTCGCCCATCGTCTGGGGCAACCGCATCTTTTTGAGCGGAGCCACTGCCGAGAGCCGCGAGGTCTACGCGGTGAACCTAGATACCGGCGCCATCGTCTGGCGGACTGCCATACCGCTTCCTGCCGGCGTGCCCGTGCCGAAGGTTCAGGCCGACACCGGCTACGCACCGTCCACGCTCGCGACCGACGGCGCGCGCATATGCGCCATGTTCGTGACGGGCGATGTTGCCTGCCTCGATATGAACGGCAAGCTGCTGTGGACGCGGAGCTTCGGGCCGCTTGAGAATCCCTACGGCCACGCCACTTCCCTGGTGATCTTCGGCTCCGGGCTCATCCTCCAACTGGATCAGGGACACGGCGACGACGCCAAGTCCGTCTTGATGGCGCTTGACCTCGTGTCGGGCAAGACAGTCTGGCAGATCAAGCGCGACGTCGGCGCCTCATGGAGCACCCCGATTGTCATCACCGTCAACGGCTCCGAGCAGCTGATCACAACGGCGTCGCCGCGCGTCATCGCCTACGACCCGCACAACGGCAAGGAGATCTGGCGCGCAGACGTGCTCGGCGGCGAGGTTGCCATCTCGCCCGTTTTTGGGCCGGGTTATGTGCTGGTTGCCAATCAGGGGTCGAACTCGGCAGCCATCCGGCCCGACAGCGCCGGCGATGTCACCAAGACCGCGGTGCTGTGGACCGGAGGGGACGGACTGCCCGACATTGCCAGCCCTGTCGTGTTCGGCAATCGCATGCTGCTTGTGATGACCGAGGGCTGGCTGACGTGCGTGGATATCACCACGGGCAAGCCGGCCTGGGATGCCGACATTGCCACCACCGTCCGCTCCTCGCCGGTGCTTGCCGACGGCCGCATCTACCTGACAGCTTCCGATGGCGTCACGCACATCATGGAGGCCGGCAACGCGTTCAAGCTGCTGGCCAAATGCCCGCTCGGCGAAGAGGTGAACGCCTCGCCTGCGTTCGTCGGTTCCAGGATCATCATCAGAGGCAAGCAGCACCTCTACTGCATCGGGGCCAAGTGATGGTTCGGCTGTTCGAGCGCAAGAAGCCCGCCCCGGTGGCGCAGTCTGCCGCGCGTCGCCCCTCGGCCGACGAGATGGAAGCCTTCGTCTCCGCGCTCGTCGAGCAGACGGGTCGCGGCCAGGAGGCGCTGATCTCGATCTTGCAGGCCATCCAGCGCGAGTACCGCTATCTGCCCGAGCCCGCTCTCAAGCAGGTGTGCCGCGAGACATCCATCACGCCGGCGGACCTGATGGGAGCCGCAACGTTCTATTCGCAGTTCCGGCTCAAGCCGGTCGGTATGCATGTGGTGAGCGTTTGCCACGGCACGGCCTGCCATGTCAAGGGCTCGGGGATTGTTGATGAGGCGCTCCGGCGTCATCTGCGGCTGACCGCGGAAGAGGACACCGATCGAGACGGCGTGTTTACCGTGGCGCGCGTCGCGTGTGTCGGGTGCTGCACCCTTGCGCCGGTCATCCAGATAGACGGCCTCACCTACGGCTACATGAATGCCGACAACGTCGAAGGGGCTCTCGAGGACTTCCTCGCGCTCAAACGACGGGGAGCGCTCGACGCATCGGACAACGGCAAGCCATCCCGCCCCGCCATGGGAGAGGTCCGGCTCGCTCTCGACTCGTGCTGCATCGCCGGCGGCACGATGCATGTTCGCGATGCAGTCGTTCAGGCGGCCCGGGATCTGCACCTGCCGGTGACGGTTCGAGGCATCTCGTGCAGCGGCCTCTGCCACCAGATTCCGCTGGTCGAGGTAGCGACCGAAGGCCGACCGACGGTGACGTATGCGAAGTTCGATCCCAGGGATGCCGAAGCGCTGTTGCGGCGCCATTTCGAGCCGATGGGCCTCGGCGCCCGGATACGAAAGGCTGCCACGGGTCTCCTCGATCGGCTCGCCAGCGACGAGACATGGGAACCGGTGACGCGCTACGCTGTGGACATGCGCGATCCGCCCATCTGCGCCTATCTGGGCCCGCAGAAACGGATTGCCATGGAGCACGCAGGCGAGGCTGAGCCGCTGGATGTGGAAGCGTACATCGCGCGGAGCGGTTTCGAGGCCCTGCGGCGGTGCCTGACTGAGTTGAGCCCGGACGAAGTGGTAGACGAGGTTCAGCGGAGCGGCTTGCGAGGTCGGGGCGGCGCAGGGTTCCCGACCGGCATCAAGTGGGCCAAGGTGCGCGCTGCCGGAGGCACACCCAAGTACGTCATCTGCAACGGCGACGAAGGCGACCCGGGCGCCTTCATGGACCGCATGCTGCTGGAGTCCTTCCCCTTCCGGGTTCTCGAGGGAATCGCCATTGCGGCCTACGCCGTGGGAGCTGAAGAGGGCGTCCTGTACGTTCGCGCCGAGTATCCCTATGCCGTCCGTCGCATCCGCGATGCCATTCGCGTCTGTGAGGAGCGGGGCTACCTCGGCGACGACATGCTGGGCACCGGTCGGCGGCTGCACCTGCGTCTGCTGGAGGGCGCGGGAGCCTTCGTGTGCGGCGAGGAGACGGCCCTCATTGCCTCGATCGAGGGGCGTCGCGGAGTGCCCACGTTGCGCCCGCCCTATCCGTCGGAGAGCGGACTCTGGGGCAAGCCGACAAGCATCAACAACGTGGAGACCTATGCCCTTGTTCCATGGATACTCCGCCATGGCGCCGATGCGTTCGCAGCCATCGGCACGGAGAGCAGCAAGGGCACCAAGGTTTTCGCCCTCGCAGGCAAGGTCAACCGGGGCGGGCTCATCGAGGTCCCGATGGGGGTCACGATTCGCCAGATCGTCGAGGAGATCGGCGGCGGCGTCCCCGAGGGCTCGTCATTCAAAGCCGTGCAGATCGGCGGCCCATCGGGCGGCTGCATTCCGGCATCGCTGGCCGACACGCCGGTGGATTACAGTGCGCTGGCGTCCGTCGGCGCGATCATGGGCTCCGGCGGCATGGTTGTCCTCGATGAGCACACATGCATGGTGGACATCGCCCGGTACTTCCTTGCCTTCACGCAGCACGAATCGTGCGGAAAGTGCACGTTCTGCCGTCTCGGCACCAAACGGCTGCTGGAGATACTGGAGCGTCTGTGCGAAGGCAAGGGCCGGAAGACCGACATCGCCACGCTGGAGGAGCTCTCCGGACAGGTGAAGCAAGGCAGTCTCTGCGGCCTCGGGCAGACGGCGCCCAATCCGGTTATGACCGGTCTGCGCTACTTCCGAGACGAGTATGAGGCCCACATTGAAGGGCGCTGTCCGGCGGGGGTGTGCAAGGCTCTGATCCGCTACGAGATAGGGGACGAGTGCATCGGCTGCACGATCTGCGCCCAGCAATGCCCCGTCGAGGCGATCCCGATGAAGCCGTTCGCCAAACACGTCATCAATGACGAGCTGTGTACCCGTTGCGACGCCTGCCGTCGCGGATGTCCCGAAGACGCCATCGCCATTCGGACGGGCGATACCGTGGTGCGCAAAGGGAGGGATGAGCATGCCGTCCATTAGTCTTGACGGGCGGCACGTGACCGCTCCCGAAGGGGCGACGATTCTCGAAGCCGCGGAGCTCGCGGGCATCGAGATACCCACGCTGTGTCATCTGCCGGGCAGGCCCCCGCAGACGTCATGCATGCTGTGCGTCGTCCGCGTCGAGGGCATGCCGCGCCTCGTTCCGTCCTGCGCCACGCGCGTGGCCGACGGCATGGTGGTGGCCAACGACAGCGACGAGGTCCGCAACGCTCGGCGCACCGCCATCGAGCTGCTGCTCAGTGACCACCTCGGAGACTGTATCGGGCCGTGCCAGGGCGTGTGTCCCGCGTGCATGGACATCCCCGAGATGATGCGGCTGACCGCCGAAGGGCGCTTCCGTGAGGCCCTCATCGTCGTTAAAGAACGCATACCGTTGCCGGCGGTTCTGGGCCGCATCTGTCCCGAGCTCTGCGAGAAAGGATGCCGACGCGCCGCACACGACGGCGCTCTGTCGGTGTGCCTTACTAAGCGGTTCGTGGCCGACTTCGATCTGAACTCAGGCGAACCGTATCTGCCCGCATGTTCTCCTCCGACGGGACGACGCGTGGCCATCGTGGGCTCAGGGCCCGCAGGGCTGTCGGCTGCCTACTATCTCCGGCAGATGGGCCATGCGTGCACCTTGTTCGATGAGCATCCGCTTCCCGGCGGCATGCTGCGCTACGGCGTTCCGCGCGACGAGCTGCCCGAGGACGTGCTCGACGCGGAGATCGAGATCATTCGGAGGCTCGGCGCAGAGTTCGTCATGGACGCTCGGGTCGGGAGCGCAGTCTCGCTGGGAGAGCTTCGCACGGACTATGATGCCGTGCTGATCGCCGCCGGCGACGTGCGCTCCAGCGCCGAGGCCTGGCCGGACGTTACCTTCGGTCCCCAGGGAATGAAGGTGGATCGCGTGACCATGATGACCGGCATCGAAGGCGTGTTCGCCGCAGGCGGTTCGCTCATGCCGCTGCGGCATGCAGTGCGCGCCGTTGGCGACGGACGGGCTGCGGCGCACGCTGTGGACGCGTACCTTGGCGGATCCGGCATGCCGGATCACCGACGATCCGGCAAGGAGTTCAGCGTTCACATTGGCCATCTGGACAGTCAGGGCGTCCAGCCGTTTCTCCAGTTAGGCAGCGTCACGGGACGGCAGACTCCGGCCCAACCGTCGGCGGGTTTCACGCCAGAGCAAGCCATTGCCGAAGCGGGAAGGTGCCTGCGGTGCGCGTGTGCCAAGGCCTCCGACTGCCGGTTGCGCTCGTTCGCCGAGCAGTACGGCGCGCAGCCCATTCGCTTTGCAGGCGAACGGCGCGGCTTCGAGATAGATGATAGCCATCCGGACATCGTCTTCGAGCCGGGCAAATGCATCGCGTGCGGGATCTGTGTCCGCATCGCCGCCGAAGGGCGTGAGGAGCTTGGCCTTGGGTTCGTGGGGCGTGGGTTCGGCGTTCGTACGGCAGTGCCCTTCCACAGCGGTATGGTTGAAGGCTTGCGCGAGGTCGCCCTGGCCTGCGCCGATGCCTGCCCCACCGGCGCGCTCGTTAGGAAGAACTCGGGTCGCGGCTAAACCCCGGCGCGAGTCTGCAAGCGTCCGGGCCCCCGCTACAGGACCTCTTCGCCGTTCTCGTGCGTGCGAATGCGGATGGCATCATCCATCGGCATGACGAAGATCTTGCCGTCACCCTTCTCGCCCGTCTGGGCGTGCCGCAGGACCGTCTCGATGATCTCCTCGACATCCTCGTCGCGTACGATCATCTCGATCTTGATCTTCGTCGGCAAGTCAATGACGTAGTCGGCGCCGCGGAAGCTCTCACGGTGACCGCGGTGACGCCCCGATCCTCGCACGTCCGTAACGGTCATGCCGGTGACGCCGATCTCGCCGAGCGCGATCTTCACCTCGTCGAGCTTGAACGGCCTGATGATGCATTCAACGCGCTTCATCGTCCTGCCTGCTGGCTGGGCAATGCACTTAGGACCACTTGCCCACTGCACGCGAAGATCGGTGCGAACTGCTCGAACATCGCCGCAGGATCAGCGCATCCGGCGGGAGCGAAGACCTCGAAGTGCCCGCGCTCATCAGGGTCGCTACAACGGAAGCCCCGTTCCTCGAATACCGACAGCGGAACCTGGACAAGGAGGTATCCCTGTTCCAGGAGATGCTCTGGCGTGACATGTGGAGTCGGAGGGTTCGTCCGCGCGTCAACGATGGCTTGCAGCACTGCCCTCGGATCAGTCAGGTCCGCACGGAAGAGCGACAGCCCGTGCTCGTGCTGCCGCAAGGTGAACGCGGCCGTCAAGTCGCCATTGCTCCCGATCATGCGCGGCCGCACCACCCTGTAAGCGAGGCGTGTCTCAGCAACTGCTTGCGAAGGACCCACACGTTCCCACCGCTAGCCGGTCGGCACAAAGGATACACACTCTCCCGCCGCTGATGTGCTGCCGAACATGGAAGCCAACGCGCGGCGGACCCCCAACGCAGCTGCCTGCGCCCGATGCTCGGTCCGCCTGGGCACTCCGCCTACCCGCGTCTCGACGATGACGACCCGATCCTCGCGACCAGAAACGATTGCACTGACAATGCCCTGACGTCTGGTACCCCACGACAGATAGATGCGACCGTCGAGATCGGCGGACACGTCTGGAACCTGAAGCCCGAGGCTCATTGCCTCGGCCCAGTTAGCTACATCCCTGACCAAGGCGCGGGCCAGCTTCGTTGTCGCAACTTCGATTGGTTCACACTCTCCGAGGGGATCCGGCAGTTGGCCCAGAGACTCAATACGGCTCAAGGCTCGGTCGAGGGCCAGCCTCACATGTGCTCGGCTGACGCCCCCGGAGAGACCGGTCCGGGACGCGTCCGCAAGAGCTGCCCGTACGGTCTGCTTTCCTCGCGGTGCACGGGTGAATGAGTGAACCGACCAAGTCGAACATTGTGTCAAGGACTCAGCGGACACGCTGCTAGAGCTCGAGATTGAAGGCGGATAGACGATGGCGCTTGCGCCTCCCGATATGGCGTCGGTGGCCTGCGAGAACGATGGTGGCATCACTCTTGCGTCGCCTCCTGCCTCACCTCGGATAGGGCGCCGAAACGCTCTTCGTACATGGCAAGGTTGCCCTTCACGACCTCCACGAGTTGGGCCATTCTGGACGGAGACATCACGATTCGTGCCACACAACGTGCTGGAATCGCGTTGAGTTGATCCTGCTTATGCCGCACGTGTTCCGGGTCACCCAGTAGAATGGGGGGTGCAACAGCGAAGAAGCTCAGCACGAACTCGTCTTGAGTGTGTTGAACGACGACCGTCGTCGCGTAGGCGAGGGGCATATCTTCGTGACCGCGGAAATCCAGAGGCACCCGTACCTCGTCGTTGCCTTCTTCCATCAGAACCTCCGTTCACCATAGTGCGCGCACACCCGACAAGCAACAGTGCGCCCCACGCGCCTGGACCAAGTAGTATAACATCCGGACCTGACACGGCATGCATGGTAGTCAGGGCACGAGGAGGTTAGTGCACCTTCGCCAGCCACGGATGTCGCGCCCAAAGCGGACCGCCTGTCTGTCGTCACTTCTCCCGTCTCTACGCGGCCTGGGGCACCATTGACGCCGATCTCGCCGAGCGCGATCTTCACCTCGTCGAGCTTGAACGGCCTGATGATGCATTCAATGCGCTTCACCTGACATCCATCCTCTACGCACGCTGTGCCTGAAGCGCCGGCGGTCTGTGGCGCAATCGTTCCGCCTGAGACCGCAGACCATCCATCGCGGCTTCTCCGGCAAGCATCGTGGCGGCAGTCGAGATGGCGGTGCGCTTCTCCGCAGCCATTATACACGGAGCGCCAGAAGCGTACGGCCCGCATCGCATGACGCGGGCCGCAGGGGCTCTTGGAACCGTCGCGCAGGCGTCTGCGCCAGGTGTCACACGTCGTAGTACAGATAGAACTCGTGCGGATGCGGGCGCAGTGCAACGGCATCCACCTCGTTCTTGCGCTTGTAGGCGAGATACTCGCTGATAAGGTCGGCGGTGAACACGCCGCCCTTCAACAGGAACTCGTGATCCTCCTCCAGCGCATCCAGCGACTCGCTGAGACTTCCCGGCGTCATCTTGATGCCGTGCCGCTCCTCCGGTTCCATCTCGTAGAGGTCCTTATCGATCGGATCCGGAGGAAGGATCTTGTTCTCTATACCGTCGAGACCGGCCATGAGCATTGCCGGGAACGCGAGATACGGATTGGCTGACGGATCCGGTGCGCGGAACTCGATGCGCTTGGCCTTGGGGGACTTGGAGTACATGGGGATGCGGATGCACGCCGACCGGTTGCGCTGCGAGTAGATCAGGTTGATGGGCGCCTCATAGCCTGGAACCAGCCGCCGGTACGAGTTGGTTGAGGGGGCCGCGAATGCCAGAATGGCTGGCGCGTGCTTGAGCAGTCCGCCAATATAGTAGATGGCGGTCTCCGATAGGCCTGCGTAGCCCTTCTCATCGAAGAAGACATTGCGACCGGCGAGCCACAGCGACTGATGGCAGTGCATGCCCGAGCCATTGTCCTGGAAGAGCGGCTTGGGCATGAATGTGACCGTATAGCCGTTCTGATTGGCCACGTTCTTGATGACGTACTTGAACTTCATCAGATTGTCGGCAGTCTGAAGCAGCGGACCATACTTAATGTCTATCTCGCTCTGGCCTGCCGTCCCAACCTCGTGATGCTGGATCTCGCTCTCGACGCCGGTCTCGATGAGTGTCAGCATCATCTCCGTGCGCAGATCCTGCAGCGAGTCCGACGGCGGCACGGGAAAGTAGCCGCCCTTGTAGCGGATCTTGTAGCCCAGGTTCGGCTTCTCGTCCTTGCCCGAGTTCCAGATGCCCTCTTCGCTGTCGATGAAGTAGTAGCCCGAGTTGGGCGTCGTGTCGTAGCGGATGTCGCTGAAGATGTAGAACTCAGCTTCCGGTCCGAAGTAGGCGGTGTCGGCGATGCCCGAAGCCTTGAGATACGCCTCGGCCTTCTTGGCCACCTGTCGCGGATCGCGGCTGTAACGCTCGCGCGTGATCGGGTCCTCAATGTCGCAGATGATGTTCATCTGCGCGACCTCGGTAAACGGGTCCATGAAGGCCGTGTCCGGATCGGGCATGAGCAGCATGTCGGATTCGTTGATCTTCTGGAAACCACGGATAGAGGAGCCGTCGAACCCTATGCCATCTTCGAATGTCTCCTCCGTGAAAGCCGAGAGCGGCATCGAGAAGTGCTGCCAGATGCCTGGCAAGTCCACGAAACGAACGTCCACGATCTTGGCCTCACGCTCGATGGCCAGGTCAATGACATCCTTCGGCGTCATCGTTGGTGCGTCTCCTTTGCGCTATTGGCGTTGGCGGGGCTGACGGATCGAGGGCGCCCGCTGCCCCGGGTTCGAGCGCTCCATGAAAAAAACGCTCCGCGGGACCGCATCCGTGTCCCCGTGGGAGCGTTGCCTTTCGGTCGGCCACATCAGCGTGACCGCTCGCGTTGTATGCACAGCGTCGTTGCGGGCGTTCCGCCCATCGTCGGATGGGAATATACCCCGCAGAGCATCAGGGGAGTCAAGTGCCCCGGCGCGTCACGAGAAACGTACCCGTGTCCTCGCCGACGCACCGTCCTCGTAACGGCCAATCAACCGCCGAACCGAATCAACGAGAGAAGGACTGCGCCTGATCGCGGTTGGTTCGCCCTCGAAGCGGCTCGTGACAAGGGCGTACCAGCCGGTTGCAGTCGTCGCCCGGGTCATGGTGACGGTCGCCGTCCGGCTGATACGCCCCTACCATGCGCGCGAGTTGTCGTCGTAGGGGCGAATCAACCGCCGAACCGAACCATCGATAGAAGGACCGCACCTGATCGCGGTTGGTTCGCCCTCGAAGCGACTCGTGACAAGGGCGTACCAGCCGGTTGCAGTCGTCGCTCGTGTCATGGTGACGGTCGCCGTCCGGCTGATACGCCCCTACCATACGCGCGAGTTGTCGTCGTAGGGGCTAATCAACCGCCGAACCGAATCACCGAGAGAAGGACTGCACCTGATCGCGGTTGGTTCGCCCTCGAACCGATTGGCGCCAATGGTGGCGCGCGGGCTGCGTCGGCGGTGCCATGCGAGCGGTTCCAGACGCCGAATCTCATGCAAAATCGGACCGGAAAGCTGCAGGTAAGGGCCTCCACGATGCCAAACTACAGTCCGGTCCGAAGGCCCACAGGGGCGGGCGGACATTACCTTACAGGAGAACATGCAGTGATTCGTATCGGACTGGTCGGCTGCGGGGGCATCATGGGCGCGCACGTGCCCGGTCTCAAGGCCGTCGAAGGTCGCGCCATCGTGACGGCCGCATGCGACGTGAACGAAGAGAACGCGAAGCGGCGCGCGGCGGAGACGAACCCCGAGGCTGCCATCTACTCGGACTGGAAAGCCATGCTGGCCGACAACAACGTGGACGCCGTGGACTGCGCACTGCCCCACCACCTCCATTGCGCGGCCATCGTGGATGCCGCGAACGCCGGCAAGCATGTGCTGACCGAAAAGCCGCTCTGTACCACGCTAGATGAGGCGAAAGAGATCGAGGCGGCCGTCAAGGCGAACGGCGTCATCCTCGCCTGCGCCCACAATCAGATGTTCGAGCCGGCGCCACGCACCGCCCGCAGGTGGATCCGCGAGGGCAAACTCGGCCGACTGTTCAGCCTGCGCACGGTGGACTGCTTCTTCGCCGGAGGCGGGACCCCGGTGAACTGGGGCTGGCGCGGCAAGCTCGACACCTGCGGCGGCGGATGCGCCATTGACACTGGCTATCATCCGACGTACATGCTCATCTCGCTGGCCAACTCAGAGCCCGTTGAGGTCGTGAGTATGCTGGACAACTACAACCAGCCCACCCTCGAGGGCGACGATAGCGCCCAGACCATGGTCCGCTTCGCCAACGGCGCCGTCGGCACACTCCAGACCTCCTGGGGCTACAACGTTCCCAACGGCCACTGGCAGATTCATGCCATCGGCGAGAAGGGCCAGATCTACGGCCGAGGCAACACGCTCTACTTCCAGCCGCTCCAGGGCGAGACCGAGAAGCACGAGCTCCAGCCCGAGAACGGCTTTGTCGGCGAGATCAAGCACTTCGTGGACTGCATAGAGACCGGCGCCCAGCCCGAGCAGGGCCTGTACGAGGGCGTGACGGTCCTCAAGGTCATCCTGGGCGGCTATCAGTCCGACAGGGAGAAGAGGTACGTGAAGTTGTAGCCGCATGCGGTGCGCGGGTCGGGATCCGATCCCGACCGCCGATCCCGATCCGCAATCCCTTGCACCATCCTCATTGCGTCACGCCCTGCTTCACACGCGGTGAGCCGGGCTGCGCGTTGACGGTGCATTCGGCGAGTGTTACAATGGCGCATCGTTGCACGCCGTGGCCGTGCTAGAGGTGAAGCGATGCACGTTCCCGATTCCATGATCAGTCCAGCTACGTCCGCGGTCGCGGCGGGCGCGATGGCTCCCATCTGGTACGGCGCCGTGCGGCGTCTGTCGAAGGGACTGACCACCCGGCAGGTTCCGCTCCTAGCCCTCGGTAGCGCGTTCAGCTTCACGATTATGATGTTCAATGTGCCTCTGGCGGGCGGGACCACAGCGCACGCGGTGGGAGCGGTCGCCCTCGCCATCCTCCTCGGTCCATGGGCCGCGGTTCTCGGCATATCGGTGGCTCTGGCCATCCAGGCTGTGTTCTTTGGCGACGGCGGCGTGCTGGCGCTCGGCGCCAACTGTCTGTCCATGGCGGCGGCGATGCCCCTCTGCGGCTACGCAGTCTATCGCATGATGTCCGGCAACGCGCTCCCCGGCACGGCCCGCCATACGGCCGCGGTCGCCGCCGGAGCCTATGTCGGCGTCAACGTCGCGGCTCTGCTGACCGCGGTGGTCCTGGGAGTCCAACCGATGCTGCATCATGACGCGGCAGGCCACGCACTCTACTTCCCGTTTGACCTGCGGGTGACGCTGCCCGCCATGGTGCTGCCTCACCTGACCGTCGCGGGTCTGATCGAGGCTGCAGTCTCGGTCGCGGCAGTGAGGTTTGCCGTGTTCGCCGGAGTGACGCCCGAACACACACGGGTATCGGGGCGCCATTCCCGCATGGAATGGCTCTGGCTCGGACTTGCCGGGCTAGTCGCCCTGGCTCCCCTGGGTCTAATCGCCGAGGGTGAGGCATGGGGCGAGTGGGGCACCGAGGAGCTAACGGCCCGCGCGGGCTATACGCCGGCGGCATTCGCCGAGGCCGAACAGAGAGGCCCCATCGGGCTGCATCTGCTGCCCGACTACCTCAGCGACCGCGGCGCGGTGTTCTACATCCTCTCGGGCATTGTCGGCGTTGCTTTGATCGTTGGCATTATCTGGATTGTCGCCCGGCCGGTAGCTCGCTCGGACGATGGACCCGGGTCAGCGGACGGCGGCCCGGCTCCGAGGTCATCGGTCCGCGAAGGGCAACTTCCCGACTGGCTCAAGGACTCGACGCCGCCTGCCGAGAGAATCGCGGATCCTCCACGCATGACGTACCTGAACCGAACCATGGGCGAACTCGTCCGGTTTATGTCGGAGCAGATGCGAGCCGAACAGTCCTCCCGTCTGCCCGGAGCCCTGCAGAGTGTGGATGCCAGGGTCAAACTGGGCGTCACTCTCGCCGGGCTGGTTGTCGCCGCATCGCTCCGCCACGCGGGCTCATCAGTGCTGCTGTGTCTCGTGCTAATCGTGCTGGCGGCTAGATCCCGGCTGGGTGCCGGGGCGTTCCTGCGGCGCGGTCTTGGCCTTTGCGCCTTCTTTGCACTTCCCGTTTCGGCGCCGCTGATGCTGCGCGCGGTTACGGACGGCCCCACTATTCTCTCTCTCGGCGACAGCCGCTGGCTCCAGATCTCGCAACCCGGACTGCTGGCATGCGTCTCACTGTTCACGCGAGCGCTCGGCGCCGTGATGCTCGCACAGATGCTGACCCTGAGCACGCCATGGCACGAAGTGCTTGCCGCGCTCCGGTCGTTTGCGGTGCCTGCAGTCGTGATAGCCGTTCTTGCGATGACGTACCGCTACATTGCCGTACTTGTGAGGGCGGCCGATGAGGCCTTCGTTGCACGCCGCAGCCGCACGGTCGGCAGCATACCGACAGGCACGGCACGCGGACTGGTCGGGAGCGCGATGGGCGCGCTGTTCGGTCGTGCCATGGCGCTTGCGGAAGAAGTGCACGACGCGATGGTCGCCCGCGGCTGGACGGGCCGTGCGCGATCCCTTGCGAAGCATCGGCTCTCGTGGTCGGATCTGGCGGCGGGCACAGCGGGTCTTTGCGGACTCGCGATTCTCTATGTTCTGGACCGGCTATCGGCATGATGAGCCCGGAGACCGGCGGCGCGATACTGAGCCCCATGCCTCCGGCTTTCGAGATGCGCGATACCGTCTTCGCCTATCCCGACGGTACTCTTGCGGTGGCCGGTGTTTCGCTGGAGATCCCTGTCGGCGACCAGGTCGCCCTGCTGGGCGCCAACGGAAGCGGCAAGTCCACCCTCCTGCGGCTGCTTGCGGGACTGGCTCACCCTTCCTCGGGTTCGGTGAGGGCATTCGGGGCGGAGCTGACGCGGGCCTATCTGGCGGACGCGGCCTATGCGTGCTCCTTTCGCCGACGGGTGGGCATCGTATTCCAGAACTCCGATGCCCAGCTGTTTTGCCCGACGGTGGAAGAGGAACTCGCCTTCGGCCCGCTCCAGATGGGCATTCCGGTCGCCGAAGTCCGGCAACGGGTCGCCGACCTGGCGGCCATGCTGGGTCTCCAGGCGCTGCTCGACAGGCCTCCGTTCCGACTGTCCGGCGGCGAGAAGAAGCGCGTTGCCATCGGCGCGGTCCTTTCGGTGAACCCAGAGGCGCTGCTCCTCGATGAACCGACCATGGGCCTCGACCCGAGAAGCCAGCACTGGCTCGTCCACCTGATCGGCGAGCTCAGCACGGCGGGCAAGACCATCGTCACGGCCACCCATGACCTCGAGAGCGTGCCGCTGCTCGCCCGGAGGGTGATTGTGCTCAACGAGGACCACGGGGTTGCGGCCGACGGACCGGCGGAGGCTATCCTCTCCGACGGCGACCTGCTGCTGCGTGCGAACCTCGTCCACGAGCACTCTCGCTGGGCCCAGCGGCATCACCTCCACGGCCCATGGGCTGGGATCCGACCGGCCCGGTAGCTCTTCCGCACCCACGCACGCCTCCGGAGCCACACGCACCATGCGGTACAATGTAGCCAATGTTCCTCCGCGGTAGCCCGATCAATGCCTGATCCGCGCAGCCCCTATCTCTTCCCGGTGGACCTCGAGCGGTTCTGGGACGACGACGCTGCCAGCCACGGCAAGTGGTTCTCCACCGACAAGCCGCAGGTCCCGCTGGGCATTCGCATGCCGGCAACGTGCATCTGGGATGAGCTCGGTCTGCCCATGCCAGAGAACGCAGACACCGAGGTTCAGAACCCCTACGACGCGCCGCTCGATCTGCGCAAGCGCTACAACGAGCGCGCGATCGCCATCGTCGGGCGCCCCATGATGCCGGAGGACGATCCGCCTCCGGCTGATTCGCACTTCCCGCCGGTCAAGGGCATCACGGACATCTTCGAAGCCAAGACCGTCCACACGGGCGGCACAGGGTGGGTCATGCCCTCGGCGCAGACGCCGAAGGAACTCGAGGCACTCCTTGATCGGGTGGAGCGGCGCAACCTGCGCGAGTTCCTCTTCCCGGCCAACTGGGAAGCCGAAACGCGCAGGATCTTCGAGCGCTACGGCAAGAGACCCCGCATGGGCGGAGGCGTTCGCGGGCCCGTGACGGCCGCTATGAGCATCTACGGCGTGGAGAATCTGATCTTCCTGATCAGGGATGAACCCGGGCTGGCCGCCCGATTTCGCGATGTCCTCGCCGACAAGATCATCGAGATGACGCACGTGCTGTATGAGGCGAGCGGCACGCCTGATCGGCGCGGTTTCGGCTTCGCCGATGACAACTGCGCCATGCTCAACGCCGACATGTATGCATTCTTCGGCCTGCCCATCCTCAAGCGGGTCTTTGCCGAGTTCGCGCCCGGGCCCGACGACACACGCCACCAGCATTCCGACAGCGCCATGACCCACCTGCTGCCGCTGCTCAACGAGGCAGGCGTCAACCACGGCAACTTCGGGCCGACGGTGAGGGTCGAGGACATCCGCAAGCACATGCCCCGATGCGTGATCCACGGCCAACTCGCCCCATGGACCTTCGCGCGCGGAACCGACGAAGAGGTGGCAGCCGAGGTCCGGCGCGATATCCAAGCCGTCGGCGCTGACGGCGGCCTCATCATTGCCACAGCGGGCAGCATCAACCCGGGCAGCCGCCTATCGGGCCTTCGCGCCATCATGAGCACGATCCAGCAGTACGGACGTTACCGTTAAGGACGGCCTGTCGGGAAGTAGCGCGTGATGATGTTCTGCAGCGCGGCTGCCGCCGCCTCGCCGTGCGACGCGTCGTACTTCTGGAGCCACACCTGATACCACCCTTCGCCGTACAGAGGGCTCTGCCCCTCGCGTAGGCCGCGCGGGTAGATGGTTCGGGCATGCTTCGCGAACTCGGCGTTGCTCATGGGGATGAGCGTCTTGTAGTGCACGAGGCGATCATAGATCAGCCGCGACGGCTTGAGACCCGCGGCCGAGATGGCCTGTCTCAGCGCCGCCGGATCGTCGGGCTGCACTCCCCAGAAGTGGATGAGAGGCGTCAGGTCGGCTCCCGCGGCTCTGGACATGCGAAGGATGCGGTTGTCGGTCGGATCGTCGTTGCGCGGCGGATCTATCCCCTTCAGGTAGTCGAGCTGCACCGACCGCCAGAACCTCTCGAGAGCCTTCCAACCGAATAGCTTCGCGATCTCGACGTACTTCGCGTAGCCGCGATGCTGGTATCGCACCTCGTTCCTCTCCGAGTCGGAGATGTCCATCGGCTTGCCCTGACGGAAGTTCTCCGTGACCATCCACATGATAGCGGCCTGATCGAGCGAGATGTTCTCGTTGTCGAACGACATGCCGAACGCGGTGTCGAGATCCACCCCGAAGCCCTTGTTCAGAACGGCCACATAGGGCAGATTGACCACGGCCTCCACTTCGCCCGAAAACTTCGTGAACAACTGGGCATGCCCCAGCTCGTGGAAAATGGTAGCTGCCCCCGACCGCGGCCCTTTGAGGAGCCAGTGGCTGCTGTGGCCGCCCTCCTTCTTATGGGGCGAGTAGCTGAAGTTCGACTGCGGGTAGCCGGGAAAATAGGCGCTGCCGCGTATCACGACGTCCACTTGCAGATAGAGCACGCTCTTGGGTCTGACGCGCGGCCTCCCGAACAGATCGGACACGCAATCGAGAGCTCTGTCCCAGTCCCGCATCAGTTTCGCAGGGTCGTCGAAGGCGTAGATCCAGTCGGTCGGAACCTGCATCATGAACTTGTCGGTTTCGAAGTCGGCCCAGGGCCCAGGGTGCTTGCGCTCCACTTCGCGCCACTCACGGAGCGTCGTCTTGTGGAAGCGGGTTGCAGAGAAGAACGGCGAGCGAACGGCGCGTCGAATCGTCACCGTCACCAGTCCGAGATCGGCATTGGGCGGGACTTCGATGTAGATGCCGCCGCCGAGGGGATTGGCGACGAGCGTGTCCGCCGCTTCAATGGGGTACACGAGCGAGACGCGATCGAGCCGAAGCATCCGCGGCTTCTCCGCAAGGTCCCACGAATGCGCGCCGACGCGGACGCTGAAGCCACGGCTCACCATCGCGGGCGGGACGGTCACGGTAGCTATGTCCCCCGGGGCGAGATAGCAGCCCGTCGGGCGACGAGCGGGATCCTCGTCGTACATGACAGGCGATCCCCACGGCCGAGGTTGCGAGGCATTGATCCGTACCCTGTGCACCACGCGCGGGTCCGCGCGCGACGCCACGGCGCCGGGGAAGTAGGCCGAAGTCTTGAAGAACGCACCGTCCAGAAGGTCTGCGAACCGGCTCAGGTTCGAAGGCGTGTACGCATGATCTATGAGGCCCTGCTGAACGGCGATCAGCGCGTAGTCCAGTTCACGGCCCGCCTGCGGTTTGCGCGGCAGCCCGGATCGCGTCGCATCGGTCAGGAACAGCGGGCCGACCCGATCTTCGTAAGCCGACACCAGCGCGAAAGCATCACGGAGCGTCCCGCGAGAGTTTCCGATCAGCCTTACGTTCTCGGCGATTACGCGGGTCTCGCCGTTGATCCGATCGGGCGTAAGCGTGATCTGCTGCTGTACGTGGGCGGTCAGACGCCGCAGTGCAGCCCTGAGCGAGGCCTCCGAGGCGCCATCGTCGGCAACGGCAGGCAGCCCGGCCAGGACCGACAGAACCGTCACGCAGACAACCAGATGCCGTGTAACCATAGTCGCAACTCCAACCTGAGGCCAACCATGCTCCCGGCGGAGCTCACCTTAGCCTCATCCATGAGAATGCGCTCCGCGCAGACCTGGCATCACCGCGCCATCGCGCGGTCGAAGCCCGGGCCACACCGACGGAACCCGCAGGCATGCTACCATAATCCAAGATAGGCGGCGCGCGCTCAGGCACCTGCCGCCTGACACGGAGATCGCCATGCGCCCTGAACATCGCACCTTTTCGGTACATCCGGTTGTCGTGCCGGGTGACGCCGAGACCGAGATCACGATCCGTCCGCTCTTCGGACATGTGGCCCTCAAGGACGGCGTGGATTACGAGGTCACGTACTACCCGTGTGAGGAGTTTTCGCAGCGGAGCGGCTGGCCGGATCGCAGTAAGCCCTCCGTCCGTCGCGTCGGAGACAAGCTCATGCTGCGCCAGTACTTCGAGGCCGAGCAGGAGCACGTGCTGGTACTCGAAGCGGTGCAGGGCGGCAACCGGCGACGACTCGGGGAGTTCCGCATCTACTCCGTGGGACCGGACCTCGTCGGGCGGTTGCCGTGGAAGGGCGATGTGCACATGCATTCGTCCTATTCCGACGGTCGCGAAGCCCCTGCCTATGTCGCCGCCGCGTGCCGCTCCATCGGACTCGACTTCATGGCGCTCACCGACCACGGTCAATACGAGCCGTCGTTGGAGGCCATCCGGGCGTATGAGGGCGCTCAGTGCGACCTGCGCATGTATCCCGGTGAAGAGGTGCATCCTCCGGGCAACCCTGTCCACATGGTTAACTTCGGCGGGAAGGCGAGCGTGAACGCCCTGTTCCACCCCGAAGACGCGTACCGAGCGAAGGTCAATGAGTTGGCGGAGCGACTGGGCGAGGTGCCCGCAGGCGTGGACCGGTTCCAGTACGCCTCGACCGTCTGGTCGCTGGATCGCATCCGAGAGGCCGACGGTCTGGGCATCTTCTGCCATCCGTACTGGTTCACGAGCAACCGCTACACTCCTTCGGGCGCGCTCACATCGTATGTCTTCGAGAAACAGCCCTATGACGCCTACGAGCTGATCGGCGGCTACCATCTCTACGAAGTCGCCTCAAACACCCTGCAGGTCGCGCGTTACCACGAGGAGAGGGTCCACGGCCGGCGCATACCGATTGTCGGCGTGAGCGACGCGCACGGGTGCGAGCGCGGTGAGCTCTTCGGCTGGTACTACACCGTCGCGTTCGCGCCGTCGTGCGAGTTCGCCGACCTGAAGTCCTCCATCAAAGGGCTGTGGTCGGTCGCAGTCGAGGCGCTGCCCAATCAGGAACCGCGTGCCTACGGACCTTTCCGGCTGGTGAAGTACGCCCTCTTCCTCATGCGGGAGGTCTTCCCGCTGCATGATGAGCTGTGCGTGGAGGAAGGCCGCCTCATGCGGCAGCATGCGGCGGGCGACCAACACGCGGCGCGCGGGCTCGCCGACCTGAGCGGCAGGGTCGCGGCGCTGTATGGCCGGCTCTTCGCCCCGCCCCGCGGAGCGTAGGCCGACAGGCAGGACCGAGTGGGCCGGGGATCGGCCACATAACCCGCTACAGGCTTACCGTCCGGAGCTTGGCAGAGCCGTCGCCAGGGGCGAGCCCGGTTGAGGAGGCTGTCCCGTATGCACCGGTACGAAGCCTAGAAAGTCATAGGGTTCATCGAGCACCAGCGCGAAGTCCGGCCGGTGCCGTCGCGCCGCTGCGGTTACTGCCTCGAGCGTGCGCAGCGCGCCTTCCCACGAGGCGCTGTCGGGAGTCGTGTCCAGCCCCGCGTTGAAGTCGAGCGGCTGACCGAAGAAGCCGACCAGACGCACGCCGGCGATGCCCAGTTCGGCCACGCGTTCAATCGCCTCGGCAAGAGCCGCGCGATAGCCCGGATGGCCCGGATTGAGCCAGACTCGTCGTTCGCCCATGGAGAGGGCCTCGGCCGTGCAGCGCGGCGCAGCCCATCCAATCTGTGAATACGGCACGCCCCATCGGTCCTCGCAGACGAAGGATTTGAGGCCGCCATACGCTCCGGTGTGTTGCGCGACGGGATTGATACGGCACTCCAGGTACACCGTCACGCCCAGCCTGCGGCACTCATCGGCTGCCCTGCGCAGGCCGTCGTCGCCTCCGAGCGCCGGATCGGGCGCGAGCGCAGGATCGCCGTCGTCGATGTTGCCGCCTCTCCAATCTGTCAGGAGGAGGGCCCGGATACCGTCACGCGCCGCATCACGGGCCAGGGCCGGCAATGCGGCGAAGGGGGTCCGGCCAACGGGCTTCCACGCAGGCGCCAGAGGCCGCGGCTTGATCGAGCCTCGCTTGAGCCACTCGCCATAGTACCGGGCGCACCCTTCGATGCCGTCGGCGCCGCATCGGACGTAGACTGGCGGACCGTCGAAGGCCTTGCCCGGTGGCTGGTAGGCGAAGTGCACCCAGGCCATGCGCACGCCCGCGGGTCGGCCCATGAGTTCATCGGAACGCGGCCAGTTGCCGTCAGCGCGCACGCCGGACACGCCTGGAACCATCTCGAGATGGAGCGCCTTGAGCCGTGCAATCGGGTCGTGGGAGCCGAAGTACACCGTCGGACCGCCGGAGCCGCCGCTCAGCGCTCCCCATGCCATGGACAGGCTTGTGGGATATGGGTAATGCTGCTCGGGCCCGAAGATGCCGAGCCACGACATGCTGTTGAACGTGTGGAAGGGCCGCGACGACTGGACGCCGCCTCCTGCCGGTACGATCAGCGTCGTGCCCTTCCTCGCGGCAGCGGTGGCTCCGAGGCCCGTCATGCCCCCGATGATCGGGTAGGCGATCTCGCCCAGCTCGTGCCTGGTTCCATTCTCCACCGTAAGCGAGAAGCTGAGGCCCTGTCGGTCCGGCGCGATCCGCATGCGCACCTGGATGGGCCACAGCCGTCCATCTTCCGCCCTGAGAGGACCCTTCCATATGAGATCGAGACCGGCTGCGCTCAGCGTGTGAGCGGTCAGACGCTGGTCGCGTCCGCGGATATAGTTGCCTTCAAAGTTCCGCCAGCCCTCTCGCCGTCGAACCGGTATGATCGGTAGACTGATGCGCCAGTTGTCGGCCAGCCGCGGCTCTGTGATGATCTCCGTTCCCGAGAGCTTGTCCCGTATGCGGCTGATCACCCCGCTCGTCCGCGCTACCTCCACTCGGTACCGCTCATCCTCGAGGACGATCGGATCGGATGGGAAGACCGGGGTCGGCGCAGCCGCGATGTTGACAAGGCGCACGTCGTCTATGCAGATCATGGAGTAGGTAGTCTCGGTGCCGTTGTCCACCGCCTCGATGTAGGCGCGCTTGCCCCGATGACTGCCTGCCTCGAGCAGCACAGGCGTGAAGGTCGTGGTGTTCGCGGTGTAGGATCGGGCGATCTCGGTGCCGTCCTCAAGGTTGAGCGTAACGTAGTTCCATCGGTCGGGCGTCCTCCCCTGAATGTCCGACCAGCCTGCCACGCTCACCTGAACGGCATCGGCGCTGAGCTCAAAGACGGGCGATCGTAGCTTGCCGGTGGTCGGTTCGCCGCCCTTGCCGCTCCAGGCGAAGCGACGCCCTTGCCAGCCCGCATACCAGCCGCCGGCCGAGTTGTCATCGACCGTCCAGTTGCCGTCGGCAGTCCAGCCTTCGAGCGTGCCGGACTCGAAGTCGGCATTGGCAAAGGGCCGAACGGCGCTGTCGGGCTGCGATGGCAGAGTCTCGGATTCCGCCGCTGTGATGGCGGCACCGGGCGACAGCTCCTCGACGAAGGCGATCCTCTCGGCATCCACGCAGAAGCTCGCAGGCAACGCGAACTGCTTTGCGGGAAGGCCGGGCCGGTGAACCTGGACCATCCTCGCAGCCGTGCCCACGAATCGTTCGAGCGTGACCAGCATCGGGGAGGCCCCAATGTTCTGAACCACGGCAACGTGCCGGCCGGTCTGCGGATTCCGGAACACGTTGTAGGCGACATCACCGGAGTTGGCCTTCACTTCTGCGCGACCGGGACCGAGCGACTCGCCGAGAAACACCGCATCGGCCAACCGATCGCGCAGGCGCTTGACGTCGCGGATGTAGCGAGCCAGGCCTTGCCAGCCCGGCGCATCCATGGAGCGCTGGAAGTGGTACGGCGCAACCATCACGACGTGCCCGTTGCGCACGGCATTGTTGACGCCCGCGTAGTCGAACGGCTGATAGAGGCCCACAGTCTCTGCCGTCTCAGGGAAGACGCGCTTGACGGCGGTCATGTTGCCGGCCCACCACGTGGCCGTACCGACCTGAAGCGCTCTATCCCATGCGCACTCGTTGGAGATGCGCCAGTCGGGGTGGATGGCCCGACACTCCCGGTCCATGCGCGTGAGGAAGCGAATGGCTCCCTCCCAGCCGCAGGTGTCGGGCGACATGGTCAGATTCGGGTTGACGTTGAGCGCCTGCGGGAACATCTTGTCCACGTGGACGCCGTCGGCCCCGACGGAAGCAAGCTTGCGGAAGTAGGCCATCAAGGCATCCGCGTACCTCGGGAATGACGGGTCGAGGAACGCCATGAGCGGCGTTGTCAGCCCCATGCGGGAGGCCAGCGTGCCCATGCCCCAGCCGGCGATCCAGATGGGATCGCCCGATGCGGTCTCGCTCTCGTAACGGTGGAGCTCGCGCTTGTACCAGTCGAGATCGAGCATGGCCGGCTGGAGGTTGACGAAGAAGAACACCCTCACGCCCATGCGATGGCACGCCGCGATGGCCTTGCGCAGTTCCTCCCATGTGCCGAGGCGCGGATCAGGCTCATAGAGGGGATAGCCGTTGTCGTGTCCGCCCTTCTGCCATCCGGCGATCTGGATCGCCTCAAGTCCGTACTTCTTCGCATCGGCAGCGAGGCGCGGTATGTCGCGATAGCGATAGTGGATGTTGCCTTCCGGCAACATGATCATGGTCATCTGGAAGAACGACTGCCGCCGAAGCCAGTCCTGCTTCGGGTCTTTCACGCCGAAGGCGCGCCGGAACCATGCGCTGTAGATACGCCCAGAGCCGTCGAATCCGCCATCGCGGAACCGGAAGACCGCCGCGCACCCGTTCATGCGCGCTCCCGGCACTGTGAAGGGCAGATGGACCAGGCGAGCGCTGATGTCGCCGTCCTGCTCCATCACCCGAAGCAGCTTGAGCCGGGCCAGCGACTCGTGCGCGCCGAAGTAGAGCCCCTTCTCGCCGCCTATGTCGAGGAAGCCCATGGGCATCGCCCCCGGATAGTGGGGCGCGAAGTCGCCGAAGGGCAACTTGAGGGCTCGTCGCGTGATGGTGTTGGACGCGGTCACCTCGCCGCCCAGCGCCTCGAGGCCTCCCAGCGTGGGATACCAGGCCTCGAGCACCGTGTGCTTCGTCCGATTCTCGACCGACATCCATATGCGCAGCTCGGCCCCATCCAGCGCATAGGTCACCTTCACGCCGATATTATGACGGCGCCCCGTGTCATCGCTCTGAGGCCCCGCCCAGCTCGCGGTGGCGCGCGCGCCGGAAACTGACCACTGTGGCGCGGCCAGTCCCCGGCCTCGCACCGTGGCAAGAGCGCCGTCGGGTCAGCGCAGGATGAGCCGGAACGCCTCGCCGGCGCCCGGGACGGGCGTCAGCGCGCGATCGCCACTGACCGTCGAGAAGCGTGCGACGAGACCGGTTGCGCGGTCCAGTTCCGCCAGCAGATCGGCGTTGCGCAGGCGGATCGGCTCGCCGGCCTGCGCAGTCGCAAGGCGTGCAGGAACAAGCGAGAGAGCCAGCAGCCAGAGCGTCGAAGCGAAATGCAGTCGCAGGCAGGTCACGCGGTAGGCCCCTTCGAACTCGAATCGGCGAGCGCGGCACGCGCGCTCGTTTCAGCGGTTCGACGCGCCCACTGGCGTTACCTGCCTACGATCCACGTGCAGCGGCCTCCCGGGCAATGCCGGTGGCTGAGCCCGCCAGGCTCCTCGCTACGCCGCCCCGTCTACCACGGGAGCACACAGTCGCCGTTAGGCGCAGGGTAGTTGGGGCCTGACGCCGCCGGATCGATGATCAGCTCCCCCTGCAGGTACGCTGCCCACAGCCCCTTGTTGCTATACCACTTTGCGTGGTGATCAGCAAAGGTGACATTCACTCCCTGGTTGTGAGCGTCGAAGCGGTTGTCGTGCGCAGCTATCACCCTGCACGGCCACCAGTGCCAGTCCGGGATCAGCGCCGCCTGGGCATCGGAGATCCACAAGGTGTTGGCCGGCCGAGACAATCTGGCGAGTCGGGTCCCCCAGTGAAGAACCTCGTTGGCGCCATAGCTCAACCCTCCGCGGGGAAGGCCTACGTCCGGTCGCCCTGCGTCACGCCCGGCCCACCACCAGATGTCGGTCGTGTTATCATCGTTGGGGCACTGAAGGATGTTGTCGTTCTTGATGTACGGCTGCAGCACGTAACAGAACATCTCGCCAAGGTGCGCCCCGCTCGATTGCCACATGAAGTACGGGAACTTCTCGTCGTAGTCCTGGGAGTACATCGCGCTGGCGGTCCCCAACTGCTTCACATTGCTCAGACAGGCAGTCTGTCTGGCCTTTGCTCGTGCCTGGGCAAAGACCGGGAACAGGATTGCGGCGAGGATGGCGATGATCGCAATCACCACCAGCAGCTCAATGAGTGTGAACGCTCTGCGCCTCATGGACATTCGGTTGCCTCCTCCATTGTGGTATGCGCCCTGACGGGCGGTCCGTCCCGTACTCGCCGAAGATTGGGTCCGACGGTCGGCGGTGGCACGGCCCGGTGACATCAACGATTATAACAGTCCGATAGCTCGGCGTCAACACGCTCATGCGGGTCGGTAGTGCATCCTTTGAGTGAGTAACTTCATATGTGAGTGCTTCTCCGAGTATGGTGAAGGTGATCAGACAATCAACCATCTCAAGAGGAGAAGCACTCGATGGGAAGCATATCACTGAGTGAGGCAGTTCCTCGCATGGTGGAGTTCGAATGCCGTTCGAAGACGCTGGTCTCCCGCGAGGGGAGGGGGCGTTTGGCGTCGGTACCCCCGCCCATGGCGGGCAGGGCACGGGCGAGAGGTAATCTGGACCCGCGCCCCCGGCGGTTGAGCAGGTCGGCGCGGGGAACGCTCCGCCCGAGCGCCGAGAGTACCTGCGCACCACCAACCCGATCGAGCGAACCTTCCGCGAGGTCCGGCGGTGGCGCAGAGGTTGCGGAGCGCTGGCCAATCCCAAGGCCTGCGACCGTCTCTTCTACAAGGTCTCCATGCTCCTGAACGATCGGTGGAGCAGCAAGGACCTCTGGGACCATCCCAAACGACGCCAGGCCGCCCGACAGGACGCCTGTCGCTGCTCCCAGTCGGAGACCGCTGCGCGCGTGTCACGCAGCATTGACCTGCACGTCTTCGACACGCCCTGAAGACACTCAGTGAACACCGACCGGAGAGCGCTCACATTGACAACGTTACATACAGGAGGTGACACCACCATGCAGGTCGGGAACAGCACGCTCTGGGTGTGTCACCACTTATGTGAGCGCTCCTACGAGCATGGCTGACGCGCTGCATGGTCCAACCGCCCAAAGCGAGAAGCACTCGATGGCCTTTGTGCTACCGCGAGCAGCGGTTCGGTGGGCAATAAGTCAGATTGTGGACGCAGAGGACAAGCCTCGAGAGAACAGGGCTCCGCACTGCGCGGCATGCACTGCCCTGTCCTCTCGTGACGCGTGTGCAGGCTGCGAGATGGGGGCCCGATCTGAGCGTATCCGTCTCGATGCCATCAATCAGCGACCGACGCAGGTTCGGATGCTCCGTCCTCCTCTCCCGGGGCGCGCCAGCGCCACTCCCTGCCGAGATACGTTCTATGGGCCCAGCGCACGAAGTCGTCCACGTAGGTGTGCATGATCGGGATATCGAACAAGCTGAGCAGCGTACCCATAGTGAGCCCTCCGAGCACGGCAACGGCCAGCGGCTGGTAGGCATCGAGACCGGTCTTGGGAAAGGTCGCCACAGGCACGAGCACGATCATGGTGGTCATGGCGGTCATCAGGATGGGTCTCAGGCGCTGCGGACACGCGGCCACCACGGCCTTGTCTCGTTCCATCCCCTGGTCGCGATAGCGCATGATCATGTCAATGAGGAGCACCGCCGTCGTCAGATCCATGCCCGTCAGCACGATGATGCCCAGAATGGAGACGGTCGAGAACGCCTGACCGGTCAGCCACAGCGCAATGAAGACGCCGGCCAGCTCGAGCGGCAGCGACGCAATCATCTGCAGCGGCTGGAGGAAGCCGCGGAACTGCACGACGAGCACGAGGTACATCAACGCGAGCGCGAGGACCAGACCATACAGCAGTCGCCGGAAGCTGTCCATCATCTGCGTCATGTCTCCGCGCATTTCGAGACCGTATCCGGGCGGGAAGTTCACCGCCTCGATGCCGAGCTTCTCGTTGCCGCCATAGGCATTGGCGACCAGGTTCATCACGACATCCATGGAGGGCAGATTGCCGGTCCGATAGTAGCCGGTCACGCCCACCACCCGTCGCAATCCATCATGCTCGATGGCAGTCGGCGACACGGTCGGCTCGATGGCGGCGATGGAACTCAGGGGCACCGCCTTGCCGCCGGGCGCAGTGACGTAGATGCCGCGCAGGTCGTGGGCGTCGCGTCTCTGATTCTCGTCGTAGCGGACCACGATGGTGTCCTGACGCACGGTCGGCATCCGGTAGAACTCATCGGTGAGCCCGCCGCGCATGGCGTAGTAGGCCTGTTGTGCCACAGCAGCAGGTGTCAGTCCCACGCGCTGGGCCCGGTCGTGATCCACGCGAATGCGATACGACGGAACGCCCATGGCCCACGTCGTGGCCGGTTGAAAGAGCTCCGGCATCTTCTTCGCGCCATCCAGCACCTCGTTGGCGATGCGATCGAGCTCCTTCAGGTCGGATCCATACACGTTCACATGGATGGGGGCCGCTGCCGTCGCCATGACGTCGGAGCCCATCTCCTTGATCTGCAGGCGCCGGATTCCGGGGATCGTCGCCAATGCCTCCCGCTGCACCCCGTCTATGACCTCGAAGATCGTGCGCTTTCGCCGGTCTTTGTCGCTCAGCGTGAGCATGAACGTTGCCGCATTCGCCGAGGGCATCTGGTAGCCCGTGAAATAGGGGCTCCAGGTCTCGAACATGCTCTCGGCGCCGATCTCGATGCTCGCCTTCTCGATCTCGGGGTACTTCAACATGATGTTCTCGAGCTTCTTGACGGCGTTCTCAGTCGCGTGGAAGGAGGTGCCCGGAGCCATCTCCAGCATGCCGCTGGCCTGACCAACATCGGCGAGGGGCATCATCTCCGAGCCGATGAAGTAGTAGAAAGTGAAGCCGATCAGGACCGTAGCCGCGATGCGCGAGGCGTTGGCGAAGCGATGGCGCAGCATCCACTCCACCGACCGGCCGTACCAGCGTTCCATGCCGTCGAGCAAGCGCTGGAACGGATCGAGGACGGCATAGAGGGGCTTGAGCATCAACCGACGCCGGTCCTCCTCACGGGCCGCTTCCGGCCTGAGCAGCTTGGCGCAGAGGAGGGCTGTCAATGTGAACGAGACAAGCGTCGAGGCTATCAGCGCAAACAGCAGGGGCCAGACGAGCTCCCGGAACATGGCTTCGGTGATGCCGCCGGAAAACAGCAGCGGCGCCAGGGCCAGCGCCATCGTAATCGTCGAAGCGATCACCGCAAGGCGCACTTCCGCGATGCCGTCCACGGTGGCGTCCTTGGGTGTCTTGCCCATGCGAAGATGCCGCTCGACGGCGTGAATGTCTATGATGCTGTCGTCGACGAGCCTCCCGATGGAAAGGAGCAGACCGACCAGGGTGCCGCTGTTGAAGGTCATACCGAACGGGACCAACATCAACGTTGCCAGCGCCAGCGAGGTTGGGATGGTGATCAGCGCGATCAGCGTGCCGCGCCATTCCCCGAGAAAGAGCAGCACCACTATGGAGGTCAGGAACACCGCCAGGGCCAGCTCGTGCCACACATTGTCGAAGAGGACGCCAACGAAACGGGCGTTGTCGTAGCCTACGTCGAAGACGATCCCCGGGTGATCCCGCTCGAGTTCGCGCACGGCTGCCATGAGCTTCGGCATCAGTTGCGCCGAACTGGCGCCCGGATCCTGAATGACGGAGACCTGGATCGAGGGTATGACCTGACCGTCCGTTCCGGGATCGTGTTTGAGATAGCGATAGGCCGATCGTCGTTCCCAGTGGCCGTCGAACACCCGGGCCACATCGCCCACTCGAACGACTTGCGGCGGCCCCGACGAGGACACGGGCGACGAGACCGACGTCGGTTCGGAGGACGGTCCCATGCCCATGCCGGTCATGCCCGCGCCGGTGGAAGTCGGCGCCGGCTCGGTGCGAGTCTGTTCACCGACGCGGATGGGGTAGCCTCGGACATCCTCTGGACTGCGCATTCGGGAGTCGACTCGGACTATCGCTTCGCGATCGCCGTCGGTCAACGTTCCCGCCGGTCGATTGATGCTCTGCGCGTCAATGGCCGCCTTTACATCGAGAATGCTAAGGTTGCGCGCAGCGAGCTTGTCGCGGTCCACCACCACCTGCATCTGCCGCCGGTACCCTCCGAACGGCACCACCGAATAGACGCTGGGGATGCGCTTCAGGCGGTTCACGACGGTGTTGTCGGCGAACTGACGAATCCGGGCCATGTCCCAGCCGGAATCCGGCTCGGCACGCAGGCTGAACGACACCACCGGCAGATTGAGCGGGTCAATCGGGATCACCCATGACGGCTTGAGGTTGGCCCCTGTGGCAGGCAGATTGGCCTGAGCGACGTTCATGAGCGCCTGCACGTCGAAGACTGCCCGCTTCATGTCGTAGCCGTAGTCGAACTCCAGGGCGACGATGGAGAAACCCTCCTGCGAAGTCGAGCGGATATAGCGCAGCCCTCGCACGTTCACGAGCTGTTCTTCGATCGGCTTCGTGACATTGAGCTCCATATCTACGGGAGACAGACCCGGCATCATTGTCACGACCCCGACCATGGGGCTTTCGATGTACGGAGCGAATCTGCGCGGGAGTACGCGGGTAACCGCCAGCCCGGCCAGCGCCATGACGGCGGCATAGAATGCCACGATCGCATAGGGGTGCTCGATGGACCACCGGTGGATCATATGGAGGGCAGTCAGCCCGCGCCCGTAGGCGCTCACAGCAACCTTGCGCGCGCCGTTCATTGTGCGGAGCCCTCACGGACCAGGGTCATGCCGCACCTGGGACATTTGCCCGGCGTGTCGCGGCGGACCTCCGGGCACATGGTGCAGATATACGCGGCTTCGTGCTGATGAGCGTGTCCACGAGGCCTGGGGCCTTCGAACGCTATCTCATCGCCGTCACGCAGGCTGTCGGCGCCCTCGATGATCACCTGATCGTCTTCAGTCAGG
>JAAYVH010000312.1 GCA_012517255.1 Chthonomonadales bacterium | reverse complement strand
ATGCTGCGCGTCCGGGCAGCGCACCTCGGAGGCAACCTCACCCACACCGTCGCCCGCAAACACCAGGCCCTCAGAGCCGGAGCGCTGCAGCCCGTAGACGCATTCACAGCATGAACAACCACAAAACGTGACACGCACCCATACCTTCCCGGAAGGAGGAATCGAACGAGGAGCATAGAACCAGTCAGGCAGCCTCTTGGGAATGCCGAGAGGCTCACACCACTCGAAGGGAGACGGTTGTGAGGAACACCTTTGCGCCCGCAGGTTCTCGTCTCCGTAGCCGTTTGCTGGCGACCTCTCTGGTTCCCCTGCTGACGGCGCTCGCGACGGCGCCGTGCGGCGCCGTTGAGCCGCCAAGGCCAGGCGAGCTGGCGCGTTACCGAGCGGACGGCACGCTCGCCCAGCGTCAGGCCTACGCACGGTCGAAGGGCAACTACCGCTTCAGTCCGGACCTCGTCCAGCGCAAGGCGGCCCAGATGGGCCAGTTGCGCTCTATGGCGCCGCCCGGAGGCGGCTCGCTTCCCTCACTGGGGGCCCCGAAGACGCTCCTGATCGCCATAGACTTCCCGGACTACCCGCACTCGGTGGATGCCTCGACGCTGCAGAGCATGATGTTCGGCGCCGGGAATCAGGCCAACTTCCCCATCGAGAGCTTGAACCGCTACTATCAGCGCTCCTCCTACGGCAAGCTAGACATCCAGGGCAACGTTCTGGGCTGGTACCGCGCCAAGAACAACCGCGACACGTACACCGACAAGGCGGAGACGCTGATCGAAGAGGCGATGGACTACTACGCTGCGCAGGGACACGACTTCGCGCAGTACGATAACGACTCCGACGGTCGCGTAGACTACTTCTGCGTCATGTGGACGGGCCCGGACACCGGGTGGGGAAGTTTCTGGTGGGGCTGGTTCGGCGGCTTCGGGGACGCGTCCTATCGCGTGTCCGGCAAGTCGCTGGGCGGTTTCTCCTGGCAGTGGGAACAGGGCGACCCGACGGTCATCATCCATGAGACGGGTCACGCCCTTGGACTGCCGGACTACTACGATTACGACGACTCCGTCGGTCCGCGGGGAGGCGTCGGCTCGCTCGACGAGATGGCCAGCAACAACTGCGACCACAACGGGTTCAGCAAGTGGATGCTGGACTGGCTCGTTCCCGCTACGGTGGGCAGCTTGAAAGAGGCCCGGGACTATGTGCTCAGACCGACGAGCACGACAACCGACGCCGTGGCGGTCATGCCGGGCATGACGCCGGCAGGTCTGTTCTCGGAGTGGTTTCTTGTTCAGAACCGATCGCGGCTCGCCAACGACACCTGGATGCCCACCGACGGCATCATCATCTGGCACGTTGATGCGCGACTGAACCAGTATGGCTGGTTCGCCTACGACAACTCGTATACCGAGCACAAGCTGCTTCGCGTCATGGAAGCCGACGGGCTCGAGGAGATCGAGAAGGGGTACGGCAGCAACGCCGGAGACTTCTACGTGCCGGGCAAGGTCTTCAGCTCGACGAGCACCCCGAACAGCTCCAACTACGCCGGTTCGAAGACGCTGGTTCTTGTCGGCAACGTCACCGGCGCTCCTGCCGCTTACACGTGCCGCATCTCGGCGGGAGGCAGCCCCGACCTCCTCGTTAAGCTGCAATCGGAACCGACCGCGCAATACGCCGGGGACGACCTGTACCAGGCGGCGCCGACGGGCGTGCAGAAGCGGTCCGAGGACATCACCACCGGCAACAGCAAGGCCTACTCGATCCGGCTGCAGAACGACGACGTCATCGCGCGCACATTCCGGCTCAGGGCGACGGAGAACGCGGCGCCAGGATGGTCCGCCATCTACTCCGACGGCGTGTTCGACATATCGGCAGCCATGCGGTCCGGCTCCTACATCACGCCGTCGCTTGCGCCCGGGGCTACGCTCGACCTGACGGTCACGCTCGTGGCAGGAGCGTCAGCGGTGAGCCGCAGCAGCATGAGCGCCATTGTCACGACCGGATTCGACCAGAGCGACACCGTCGCGAGGGACGCCGTGGAAGTCGCGGCTACGGTCCTCGTCGGGGTTCCGGGTCCGCCCACCATCATCGCGCCAACCTCCGGCTCTCCCTACGCCTCAATCCCCACGTTCCGCCTCTCGGCGCAGGATCCCGACGGCCATGAGGTTCGCTTCGACGTGGAGATCACGCAGCGGGGCACGACGCGCACCTACGAGACGCCCTGGGTTGCCAGCGGACAGGAGTGCGAGTATGCGCTGCCGCCGGACCACGGCCTGACGATCGGCCGGATCGATTGGCGGGTGCGCACGGTGTGCAAGCTCAACGCACTGAGCGACTGGGTGTCGGCGTGGTTTGCCTACAACCGTCCGCCGCAGCCGCCCTCGCTCCTCGAGCCGTCTGCAGGGGGAGTGGTCGGTCCCGAGCCGGCATTCCGATTGAGCGCCACCGAGCCGGACGGCGACGGATTGCGCTTCCGCGTGATCCTGAAGCGGGATGGAAATGTCACCGCGACCTACGACCAGTCGGTGTCGGCCTCGGGCTGGGACCGTGCCTCCTACGGTTCGGGCGATGTGGCGACCTATCAGGTGCCCCCAGAGGGCGCTCTCGCTACCGCTGAGTACACCTGGGAGGCCCAGGCGTACGACGGCTACTACTGGACGCCGATCTCGGGGCCGGTCCCGTTCCGGGTGGATCGCGCGCCGGGCGTGCCTTCCCTGGTAGCCCCGACGGGCGGCATCAAGGTGACACCGCGTCCGTCGTTCGTGCTGCGATGCGTCGAGCCGGATGGTCAGGCCATCCGCTATCGGATCCGCATCTACCGCGATGGCGTCGAGGTGAAGACATTCGACCAGACGGTTGCCGGCGGCGGCTGGGACCAACCGGAGTACGCTTCAGGCGCCACAGCAACGTTCGTTCCGCCGGCGGATCAGGCGCTCGAGTCCGGCGCCTGCACCTGGACGGCAGAGGCCTTCGACGGCAGCGTGTGGGGTCCGGCGAGCGCCGCCTCGGCGTTCGTGGTGAACGTGCCGCCATCGGCTCCCACTCTTGGCGCCCCTGCGAACGGCGCGGTCTGCAACGGCATTCCTGTCTACGCGGTTACGTCGACCGATCCCGACTCGCCGACCGGCCTGACCTATCGGATCACTGTCCTGCGAGACGGCCAGGAGATCGGCCGATACGACGGCACGACCGATGCGTCGGCCTGGGACTCGGCGACCTACGGGTCGGGGGCTACGGCGAGATGCCGTCCGACCGGTATCGTTCTGGCGCCCGGCGAGTACTCATGGACGGCCCGCGCCTACGACGGCAGTCACTGGAGCGCCGACTCACCCGCCCAGACGTTCACGGTCATCGCCGGGGCTCCCGTGAACCTGAAGTGGGGCCTGACGACGCTCGGACTCAGCGCATCGGGTATGGCGCCCACGCTGGACGAGCTGGGAGCGCCGGGAGCGCGCGTGAGGACGTGGAATCCGACCACTCAGGCATGGTCCGATGTCACGGGCGCGCTCGAGAGCGGCAAGGCCTACTTCGTGCGCTGGGACGCCAACACGGTGCCGCTCCGCATAGCCGGCTCGGTCCCGCCGACGCCTGCCACGGTGAGCCTGGTGCGAGGCTGGAACTTCGTGCCATTGCCCTGGCTATCGCCGATTGACTGGGATGCATCCGCCATCCGCGTTGCGGCGAACGGAACCGTGACGGACCTTGCCGCAGCGGCGGCGAGCGGCGTGCTTGAGCCGGTTGCGTGGGTCTGGGAGCCTGCCGATACCAATCCCTACAAGGGCTCCTACGTCGTCGTGGCGGATCTGCCTTCGGCGCCGGGTGTTTCGCGAATGCTCATGCCCTGGGTGGGGATCTGGCTGCTGGCCTACCAGCCGTGCACCCTCACATTCCCCACCACCGCGGGCCGTGCAGACGCCCGGCCGAATGCCCGAGACGCATGGGTCCTGTGTCTGCGAGCCGACACGGACGCCGACGGCACGTCGGTTGTGATCGGCGGGGCTTCGGCCGCGTTGAGCGCATCACCGGCGCCGAGAAGCCCCGACTCGGAGCGTGCGCCGACACTGACCGTCGTCGGGGCCGGCGCGGCGCTGGGCGTAGACGTACGCGCGCTCCCCGCCTCGCGAGCGGTCTGGACGCTCAACCTGAGCGTCCCGGCCTCGGACTCCGCGCGGACAGTCACCGTCTCGTGGCGAGGTGCGGCGACCCTTCCTCGGGGCGTTGATCCGATCCTGGTGGACGAGCAGTCCGGGCGCAGCCTGGCCCTGCGGGCGGCTTCCTCGTTCACGGTCGTTGCGCCACCCTCAGGCGGAACCTATCGGTACCGGATCGAGCTGGCATCGCCCCTGGCCGCGCCGCGACTGACATCGTTGAAGGTAGCGGCGTCACGAGCCGCGTCTGGATGCACGTTGACCTACTGCCTGAACACGTCAGCGTCGGTGTCGGTGCGCGTGATGGCAGGCTCACGGGTGGTGCGTAACTTCCCAGCGGTACGCCGTTCGCCGGGCGCAGGTCAGCTCATGTGGGATGGCCGAGACCAATCCGGCGTCTCTCTTCCTGCGGGAACCTATCTGCTGGAGGTCAGCGCACGATCGGATGATGGTCGCGTCTCGCGCGCCGCTGTTCCCGTGGTACTGGTTCGATGAGAGGGCGGAGAAACTCCATGCAAAGGCATCTCTGTTGGGCGGCTGGGCTCGCCGCGGCGCTGGCGCTGAGCGGCTGCGGCGGGGGAAGCGGCGATCACATTGCGCCGGTCGTGGCGTCGGTCAGCGCTGTCCGAGACTCCGCCAACGTGCCGCAGGTCACGGCAACAGTGACAGACGTGGACAGCGGAGTCTCGACGGTGACAGCCGTGGTCACCCAGGTTACGATGGGAGCTCCCGGCGCTCCGATCCCGCTGGATGACCGCGGTTCGGGGGCCTACGCGGGCGCACTGCCGACCACGGCGACGCGCTTCTACGTCCAGGCGGTCGACCGTGCCGGCAACAGCGCCCGGTCGGCCGAGATGCTGATCCCGCCTCCGGACCCCGGTCTGTAGCCCTGCCGTTGGGCATGCCGCCATGCAGCGCAACCGGCGGCATGCCCCTGCTGGTTGGGATCGCGCGGGGCGAGCGTCCATCGCGGTGCGCATATCCGCGCGACGGCGAATCCGCGTGATCGTGAAGGGACGGAGCTCGCTCGCGGCCCGCGTCGTCTTCTCCTGCGAGCCTGGTCAGGAAGCGCGAAGGCGCACCGTCGCGTATCCTGTTAGTGTCTCCCGGCTGGATGCCGCACCGGCACAGGCTTCGGCGGTTCAGGCACGTGCACCGGGGACACGGAGGCATGAACATGAGAACACTCCGCTGGCGCATCGCCGCCATAGCGGCGTCGGTTTGTGTCATCGCCCAGCCCATGAGCGCGCATGCGGCTGGCCCGGTCGCTGAGGTGCGCAAGCTTGTTCGGCGCGTGACGAGCATGAAAAGCCTGAAGGAGTTGCCGCCGCTCTTCACCAACGAGACGGCGGCGGGCATGGGAATCATGCTCGGCGCGATGGTAGTGATGACGGGCGCCATGGCCGAGGCGATGGCTGGCGCAGCGGACTCGATGGCGGATGCCATGGGTCAGGCGTTGGGACCGGCACCGGGAGGGCCGGCAGCGGAACCTGGAAACGATCCCGTGGGCGACGGCATTGTGGGCGAGGAAACCGCTCCCCCGGCTGCTCCCAAGCCCGCTCCCAAGCCGGCTCGCAAACCCGCTCAGGATCCCAAAGGAGCGGCGCAGATGGCGCGACTGAAGAAGCTGACCGCCGAGATCGAGCAGGTGTTCCGCAAACACGGAGTGCCCATGGAAGGGCCGAACAAGCCGTTGACCCAGCAGGAACGCGCGCGAGTGATCCGTTCGGGGCGGGCCCTGCTGGCCGACGTCGTTCGAGTCATGGAGAAGCTGCCCGACGCTGCAGGCGGTCCCGACAAAGGAATGCTCATGACCCGGAAGGACATCCGGGCGGACAAGCTGAAATACAGGCAGATCAGCAGCACGCGAGTCCAGATCATTGACCCGAGCATCCCGAAGACCAGGACAGAGGCGAGGCTGGAAGGCGGCGCATGGCGCCTGCATATGACCGACGCAGTGCGCATCCTCGACGGCAAGGGCCTTCAAGGGGCCCTGTCGCCCTGACATAACCCGTGTATTGGGAGGTACATGTGAGACACACCCGGATTCTGCAAGGCGCTCTCGTCGGAGCGCTCATCGGACTTCTGGCGGTCTATACGGCGTCATGCACGCTCGCTCGACCCGCTCAGGACACTCCCCCGCAGGTAGCCATACCGCTGCCGACCGCGCCGCCGGCCAACGCGACGGTGCTGTTCGGCGGCAAGGCGGAGGATATCGCGAACCATTGGATGAAGCGCGACGGCAGCGGTCCCTCCGCGTGGAAAGCCGACAACGGCGTCATGTCGCCCGTGCAGGGCGACATCTCCACCAAGGCCGAGTTCGGCGACTGCTACCTGCATGTCGAGTTCCGGCCGACCGTGGATGCAGAAGGCAAGACGCGCGGCCACGGCAATGCTGGCGTCGGCCTGCAAGGGCGCTATGAAGTGCAGATCATGGACTCGTTCGGGGCCGAGCCCAGTGCCGGCGGCTGCGGGGCCTTCTACAGCCAGAAACCCGCACGCGTCAACGCGAGCAAGAAGGCCGGCGAGTGGCAGAGCTTCGACATCATCTTCAGGGCGCCCCGACTGAACGAAGACGGTCAGGTGGTGGAGAAGGCCCGGGCGACCGTGTTCCACAACGGCGTGCTCATCCACAACAACCAGGAGTTCAACGGCCCGACCGGCATTCAGTACGGCCAGTTCAAGGGCGAGGCGCCCCTCGGCCCGATCATCCTTCAGGGAGATCACGACCCCGTCGAGTTCCGCAATATCTGGATCGTGCCCATGTAGCGCACTGACGGAAGCGAGCGGAGGCGGGGGCTGCCCTATGGCCCCCGCGCTCCGTTCGGCAACGAGGCGAAGCGCCGGTGTCGCCTCTGTTCGGTCGGTGTCAGGATGGGCATAGACAGCATTCAGGAGCGCTCGATCGTTATGTCCGCCTTCTTTGCGATGATCGGAGGGGTTATGAGCATGGCGTCCCTCTGCGCGGAACCGCCCGCCGACAGGCCGCTGACCTACCGCCATATCGCCGTCGAAGAGACCGATGAAACCGTCGTCTCGATAAAGCCCATACCCGACGCGTCGCCGCCCCGATGGGCTCGAAGCGTGGTCCAGAGGCGGTTCGCCTGGTCGAAGGCCCGCTCCGAACGTCCTCTCTTCGCGCGCCCGATACCCTACGTGATACCTCCGACCGATGAGGGGGAACCGTTCCATCCGCACAACCACCAGCCATCGATCACGTGGCTGCCCAACGGCGACCTGATGGCGATCTGGTACTCGACCGTCGCAGAATCCGGCACCGAGCTGACCGTATTGGCGAGCCGCCTGCGCGCTGGGGCCGAGACATGGGATGCTTCGAGCGAGTTTCTCAAGGCGCCCAACCGCAACATGCACGGATCGAGCATCTTCCACGACGGCAAGGGCACGATCTACCACTTCAACGGCATGGCACCCGACGGCGGCAGGGGGTGGGCCAAACTGGCCCTGCTCATGCGTACCAGCCGTGACAACGGCGTCACATGGACGCCCATGCGCGCCATCGCGCCGAAGATCGAGGGGCGGCATCAGGTGATATCCGGGACGCTCATGACGCGGCGCGGCGCGCTCATCCAGAACTGCGACGCTGTGCCGGGCGGCAACGGCGGCACTGCGCTGCACATCAGCAAGGACCGGGGCAAGACATGGCACGATCCAGGCCGCGATAAGCCGGCCCCCACCTTCGCGGAGGGCAGCATCGGGCAGGGCACCATTGCCGGCATCCATGCCCAGGTCGTGGAGCTCCGCAATGGCAGCCTCATGGCGCTGGGGCGGGGCGACAGCATCGGCGGCCGCATGCCCATGAGCATCTCGGACGATCTGGGCGCGACATGGACCTACCGCGCGAGCCCGTTTCCTCCCATCAGCGGCGGCCAGCGGCTCGTGCTCAGGCGTCTGCAGGAGGGTCCCTTGCTGTTCGTCGGCTTCACCTCCTCCATCCGCGAGCCGGAGGCAGCCGGCATGACCTTCCTCGATGCCGAGGGCAAGGAGTTCGTCGGGCACGGCATGTATGCCGCAGTGTCGTTCGATGACGGCAAGACATGGCCCCTGCGCAAGCTGCTGACCCCCGGCGACGGCGAATACGACGGCGGGGCGCACACGGGGCGGTTCATCGCGACGCCGACGCGCGCCGAGCACGGCGGCTACCTCGCCGCCACCCAGACGCCCGACGGCGTCATCCACCTCATCTCCAGCCGCCTCCACTACCGGTTCAATCTGGCATGGCTCAAGCAGGGGTGGTCGGGGGTGTAGAGGAGCGCGGCACAGGCTCTCGTCCGTCATCCGCGTGTGGCGTTGGCGGGGACCCGTAGGCGGTGGATTCCCGCCTTCGCGGGAACGACGTCAGGTTCCTGGCGGCAATGGGTAGGGGCGCGGTTCACCGCGCCCTGGCCGTGCGGCGCGTAGATGTCGTAGGGGCGTATCAGCCGGACGACCGATGGTGCGATCACATGGCCCGAGGCCGCAACCGGCTGGTACGCCCTTGTTCCGACCAATGGCGGCGCAACCGGTGGTCGTGGGCGAACCAACCGCGCGCTGCCGCGGTCCTCTGCATGACGGTTCCGCTCGGCGGTTGATTCGCCGCTACGTGGTGTCGAACCGCCGTTGCCGGAGAGTACTACGCACCGCCACGTCATCCCGAGCAAAGCGACGCGATCCCGGGCAATCCACGCCGATCCGATCCAACGGCCCGTGAACCTTCGGGATTGCCGCGCTTCGCTCGCAATGACGTCCAGGAGGGGCCACGGCAATGGGTAGGGGCGCGGTTCACCGCGCCCTAGCCGTGCGGCGCGCAGATGTCGTAGGGGCGTATCAGCCGGACGACCGATAGTGCGATCACATGGCCCGAGGCCGCAACCGGCTGGTACGCCCTTGTTCCGACCAATGGCGGCGCAACCGGTGGTTATGGGCGACCCAGCCGCGCGCTGCCGCCTTCCTGTTCATGGCGGTTCCGCTCGGCGGTTGATTCGCCCCTACGGGCTGCCGGAGCGCGGTCGCGCCGGCAACGGTGATCGCGCGAACCGGTCGGCCTATGTCCCCTCGTTGAAGAAGACGTACAGCCCGTCCTTGCCCGGTGCGACGATGTCCAGTCGGCCGGTGCCGCGGAGGTCGGCGACCTGGAAGCGGATGCCGATGCCCGTGGCGGCGCGGACCTCGCCGTGGTCAATGACCTGCTTGCTGAACGACTCGCCGTTCCATTTGAAGTAATAGCACCCGATGTCGTCCCATTCGCCCGGGTCGTTGCCGCAATGGGCCCGGTAGCGGCTCCCGGTGACGAGCTCACACTCGCCGTCGCCGTCAATGTCCACCCACTCCATGGCGTGGTACTGCGAGCAGTAGGGGTCGATGGGATGCCGCTTCCACGAGCGCGTCCCGCCCTCCATGAGCTGCTCCCACCAGTCGAGGCCATAGCCATGGCCGTTGCCCACGATGATGTCGGGCAGGCCGTCGCGGTTGACGTCCACCGCCAGGATGGGCACGCTGGCCGCGCCAAACTGCCAGTCGGGATGCCAGATCCACTCGCCGCGGAGGGGATCCGCAGGACACTCCAGCCATCCGCCCGCCAGAATGAAGTCGCCCCGCCCGTCGCCGTTCACGTCTCCGTAGCCGAGCCCATGGCCCTGAGCGTCGGGCCAGATCGTGAACGCATCGAATCGGCCCTGACCGCGCCCTGCCGCATCGGTGACCAGCTTGTAGACGACGAGCGGCGCGCCGGGGGTGTTGGGAATGATCTCCATCTGCCCATCGCCATCCACGTCGGCCGTCACCACCGCCTCAACATTGCCGCATTCGGCGATCACATGCTCGGCCCATTCGCCTTCGGCGTTGCCCGGATTCCTCCGCCAGCGCAGCGGCCCCCACCAGCTCCCGTTGATGATGTCGGTCCACCCGTCGCCGTCCACGTCCATGGGAATGGCGCAAAAGCTGTCGAAATACTCCCCTTCGGGCCGCACCTCGCCGATCCAGTGGCGCTTGCGGAAGTCCGGGCCCTCATACCAGTAGGCGCCGGACACGATATCCGGGTGCCCGTCGCGGTTCACGTCGAACACGTCCGCGGCCTCATAGCGCTCATCGGCGATCAGCCGTTTCGTCCATTTCACAGGCATGTCAGTCTCCCTTTCCGATCATGCGGCAGGAGCGGCTCACGATCGGCCCCTACCGTTGCTCACTCCTCGACGGCATCCTTCCCCATGCGGTACTTGATGTCGTAGTTGATGATGAAATCCAGCTCCTCGTCCGTGAAACCGTTGTCGGTCGTTAATCAGACTCGATTCCCCTGTGCATCGAACAAGGTGACCACCAGATCGCCCGACTCCGGCGTGCCCGTCGCGAACAGGTTCCGCAGTGCGTCGAGGATCGCGGGAAGACTGGCCCGAAACAGCGCCAGGTAATCGCTCTCCCCAGAGCTGTGCGTGAGGTCTTCGAGGTCAGACCACCCGACGAAACACGGGTGCTCTTCTGTGCCCCGCCGGATGCGAAACCCAACCGCGCAGCGAGTCACGTCGACCCATGGGACACCGACTACTTCGATCGGCGCCGATGCTCGCGACACCTGCTCAGAGGGCATGCACGGGTCGCCAAGAGCCTTACACACTTCGAGGACAACATGCTCCAAGCCGTCCGCGGTGCTGACGGCTCGCCTGCCACCAAGCATCGGAGAGAACTCACAGACCCGCTGCGCAGTGACTCTGTGCCAGATGGGAAGGATGACTTTCGCGCCTGCGGCCTGCCGCGCAGTCAGGCCGTCCAACTCCAATCTCGGCCAGTGCTTGTTGAAGAACGCTTCGCTAAGCACCACAACGGCGTACCGGCTGTGGGCGAGGCCCTCGTCTATCTTCTGACGTAACGAATCGCCGATCGTCAACTCCTGCTCGTCAACCCAACATGAGATGCCCTTCTCCTCAAGGAGCCTCACAAGCGGTCGTACTACCTCATCTTTGTCCTCGCTCGCGTGGCAGATGAATACGTCCCACTTCACCTTCTCCGGTGGCTGTGTCTGCGTTGGTTGGAGTGGAGATGATCCCATGTGTACACTCCTCGGCCCGCCTATCGCACGGCGCGGCCATCGACGGAAACGTTACCCTATTGCCCGACCATGACCATTTGCGTTATGCCCCTCACTCCTCGACGGCATCCTTCCCCATGCGGTACTTGATGTCGTAGTTGATGATGAAATCCAGTTCGTCGTCCCCCTTTGTTTCCACTACTTCAGGAACTTGTCAACGTTGGTCTTGTCGGCGACCTCGGTTTCGATCTTCTCGATGGGGCCGACGGCCTCGCCCTTGAGCCGCTTCTCGATGGTCTCGATGGTCCGAATGCCCATCTCGCGCGGGAAGACGACGAGGGTGGCCGTGAGAGTGCCGGCCTTGACGTCGGCAAGGGCGTCGGGGTTGCCGTCGAGGCCGATGGTGAAGACCGTCTTGCCCGCCTGCTTGGCGGCCTGCGCGGCTCCCTGAGCCATGGCGTCGGAGCAGCCGAAGACGAGGTCGAGGTCGGGGTACTTCTGCAGGAACTCGGTGGTGCGATCGGCGCCCTCCTTGCGCAGCCAGTTGGCCGACTGGGACGCGACGATCTGCACCTCCGTGCCTTCGAGGGCCTTGCGGAAGCCTCCGGCCCGCTCCCTGGTGTGGATGCCGGCTGTGCCTTCGAGAATGGCCACTTTGCCCCGGGCAACGCCGCCATACTTGGCCTTGAGCAGCTCGATGGCCTTCTCGCCGCACTTGCGCCCGCCTTCGAACTGATCGTAGCCGATGTAGGCCTCGACTTTGCCCTCGGGCACCATCGTGATCGAGTTGTGGACGAAGATGGGCACGCCGGCATCGTTGGCCTTCTTGACGGCTTGCGAGAGGGCCTCGTCGTTGACAGCGCAGATGCTGATGGCGCTGACGCCGCGCTGGATGCTGTCCTGCACTTTCGCGACCTGATCGGCCGAGTTGGTCTCCTTGTCGGGCTCGAGGTGGCTGAAGTCCCAGCCCCTCTGTTTGGCGGCCTCCTCGGCGCCCTTGACGAGCTCCTGATGGAACACGCTTGTCAGGGCCGGCGAGATGATGACCACCGATACCTTGTCGGACGCGCCCTCAGGCTTCGACGCTGTATCCGCCGGAGCTTCGGCCTTCTT
>JAAYVH010000311.1 GCA_012517255.1 Chthonomonadales bacterium | reverse complement strand
GGGGGAGACCTGAGCCTGCGATGGCGGCAGGGGATGAGCCCGCTGCCAGAGTCGCTTCACGCGGCAAGAGCCCCTTCAGTCTGGAAGCGGGCGTAGAGGGCGATACGCGACTTGGCGCCGACGGGCAGTGTCCCGATGGCGACGTACTCCGGCAGGAACAGATCAACGGCATACTCGTAACCCGACTGGGTCCCGGAATCCGTGAGATAGAGGAACTTTTCACCCGCATGATGGCACTTACCAAGCTGCCCGGAGCTGCCTTTGTACTTTGCTACCAAGGGAGATTAGTTTATGCCGCAGGGTTTGGGTACTCGGATCTAGAGAAGAGGATTCCCTTTACGCCATACACCCCTTGCGAAATCGGGAGTGTGTCGAAGCCGCTTGCCTCTATGTCCATTTTACGGTTAGTGGACACCGGAGTGTCGAAGCTCTCGGATCGCCCGTTGACGATGCTTGGTTGGAGACCGAGCAATCCTAATGCTGGACAATGGTTTCATGATGTCACAGTGAGGCATTGTCTGAATCATGAGATGATATTTAATAAGTTTCCACTTAGACGTGAAGACTGTGCCCCGTTAGTGGGGAAATCACCTGACGATGTAACGATCGCCGATACACACAAAGCGGCCATGGAAAGTGGGCTCGCATTTGCTCCTGGTACAAAGTCACAATACAGCGGGCAAGGGATTTCGGTCCTTGCTAGGCTCTACGAGAAGATTGGCGGCGTTAGATTTCATGAGGCCACAAAGGCGATGTTTGAGGCAATCGGCATTCAAGATGCCTTTTGTTTCAACTACGAAGACGAAGGCAAGAACTCGACAATTCCGCCGAGCTACGGTTATGAGGCGACCACAGGAGAATGGAAACCATCGCCATGGTGGGAGTTTCGAGAAACCGTGGGCTCTGGTGACTCGTATGGGGCTTGGGTTATGTCCCCCCTTTCTCTTGCGCGTTTTGGGGATCGCTTCCTGGACCTCTACCGCGATCCGGCCCGCATGTCGGACTTGATCATCAACAACCGGTCAGACAAGAACGGTGGCTATGCGCTTGGGTGGATGATTGGAAAGCTAGCCGATGGGCAGGTTACCTTAGTGCACCCAGGAGTTATCGGTGGCTGGCGGGTCGGTATCTCGGTTGGAAGTGATGGGTTTACTTCAGCTCTGATTTTCAATGCCGACGACAGAAGGAATTGCGTTCTTGGGCATGCATTGAGTAACCCTGTTCCTGATAATCTCTTCACGGAGTACCAAGTCCCCAAGGAGACTATCCCGCCCAGTCTTCAGAATATTCTGCCAAATTTACTTCAAAAGGGAAGAATCAACAATATCAACCTCTGGCGGCAAGCCGGCTTTCCAGACTAAATGTGAACGAGGACTCCACCGTACAGGAGCCGTCACATTCGTTGGCAATTCCAGGTGAACGCCGCCGGTGGCGGCGCCTGGGCTCTGGGCGGCTTGGCTGTGGAGCGGACTACAGGGAAGAAACGCGGCCGATCGGCCTCTCGCCTGTGTCTTCTCCTGGTCTGCTTCCCGGAGCATGACCTCCGCTGTCTTGAGCAGCGCCATCGCCCGGAGCCACACACTCGACCTAATCACGGCGCTTGACTCGACACAGTGCTGCACTTCGATGTACACTCATGACCGCCGGCGACCCAGCCGCACGCTGAGGGGTTCGGTGGTTTGTTTATCGGAGGAGGAGCGGACGTCATGCCAGGCAGAGAGACCCATCACGACAACAACGAGCATGAACCTGCACATCATCAAACAGGTCACCATCATCGCCGTTCGACACGAAGCATTGCAGGCCTACTGGGCCTGTTGGCTGCCTGCTGCGCTATGGCGTTGACCGCCCTTCCGTCGAGAGCCACAGACGAAGGGCCTGGACCCGGGGCGACTGCCAGGCTGGTCTCCCAGCAAGGGGGGAGAGCTGAGCCTGTCATAGCGGGAGGTGATGAACCCGCTGCCAGAGTCGCCTCTCGCGGCAAGAGCCCCTTCAGCCTGGAAGGGGGCGTAGAGGGAGACACGCGTCTGGGCGTAGACGGTCAGTGTCCCGATGGCGTCGTGCTCCAGCAGGAGCAGATCAACGGCATACTGGTAACCCGACTGGGGCCAGGAATCCGTGAGATAGATGAACTTTTCACCCGCATGATGGCACTTACCAAGCTGCCCGGAGCTGCCTTTGTCCTGTGCTACCAGGGGAGATTGGTGTATGCCGCAGGGTTTGGGTACTCAAATCTAGAGGATAGGATTCCTTTTACACCTTATACCCTTTGCGAGATCGGGAGCGTCACAAAACCGTTAGCAGCTATGACCATCTTAACCCTTTTGGATAAAGGAGAATTATCACTCGATGATAGACCTGATAAAATTCTAGGATGGTCAGTAGATGACCCATATAAGCAGTCCGAATACGATAAAGTTACGGTTAAACACTGCTTAAGTCACCAAATGATTTACAGCCGTTTTGTTGGAGATCGAAATGAATGTGCCCGCATACTTGGAATTAACCCGGAGATGGTTAGTGAAGAAGATCTTCAAAAAGCTAGCATGAAGTTTGGGCTGAAGTTTTCACCTGGTACTCAAACGGAATATTCTGGCCAAGGACAGGGGTTATTAGCTCGTATTGTGGAAAGAAAGAGAGGTGGTAGGTTTATTGATGAAATGCAGCATCAACTAAAACGTTTGGGGATCGAAGATTTCTTTTCCTTTAATTTTACGGATGATGCACGTCGCGCAATGGTCCCGCCGAGTTATTCTTATGACGCCAATACAGGCGCATTTGTTCCAAGTCCTGTGCCGGATATAGTAGCTACGGGATTTGCAGATGCTGTTGGATCTGGTGTTATGTCCCCCCTCTCTCTTGCCCGATTTGGGGATCGCTTCCTGAACCTCTACCGCGACCCAGCCCGCATGGCAAGGATGATGTGGGAAAATCGGAGTGAGGGCTATATGCTAGGTTGGCGTTATACATTCGACCAAAATACAAAGGGCATGGGGCTTTGGCATGGCGGGGTCATCGGTGGCTGGCGCACTGGGTTGGGCACAGCCTTCAGCACGGGAGAGCTTTTTCCTGGCACAACAAATGTAACCATCTTTAATAATAGTCATCCGACTGGTGAGATATTAATTCTACGCTTATTAATGGGGTCTGTTTCACCCGAAGATTTAGATAAATATGGAATCCCTCAGGATGCGTTTGGACCAGAGTTACAGGGAATTTTGCCGAAGCTTTTCAAATCAGGACGTTTAAATCACTACTCCGATTTATGGATGGCTGCGGGATATCCCAACTAGATACATTGGATCTGCCGGAATGTGACAGCATTCAATCCTGATCCATAATACCGAGTCCGCTCGCTCCTGTCTGAAGTTGTCAATAGGAGTTCTGTGACTGCGGTTCGTCAGCATTGAGATGGCTGTCGCTGGCGGTGTTCAGGCGGCCTTCGAGCAGACTCTTGCAACACGTCATACCGAGCGGATGCGGATTGGCGAGATCGCCGGGCGTCGTGCTTCAGGCCCCGCATCGTCGGCTCTAATGCCGCAGTTTGGCGATGCTCTCGGGCTGCAGGCATGCGGCGCCCTTGGCGAGCCACGCGCGGCCAATGCGCCGTATCTCGGCCTCGTCGCGGGCCGCGCCGAGTAGCACCGCGAGCGTTCGGCGCTCTGTCCACCGATTGAGCTCCATGTCGCGGCACGTCTCCGGGTAGTCGGTCGCGAACGAGCGTATGCGCTTGCCGGGCGGGACGAAGAACTGCCCGATGGAGCCGAAGCTGTAGGGATAGGGCGATCCCGGCTTCCAGAGGCTCGTCTGGGAGTTGAGCCATCCAATGGGCCAGTGGTCCCACATGCCGGTCCCCCAGGCACAGCCGCCTTCGGCCCCTGGGGTGCAATGGTCAACCAACTGGTTTCGGTCCGGGTCGAACCCGCTCGCCGCACCCAGGACGGCAAACAGCAGCGTCTCGCGGAACGGCAGGACGAGCGCACATGCCCCCGAACGAGAGATCGCGGCCAGGGTTTCGTCGTCTGCGCTGCGCTGCGCCCTGCCCTCGGCGTCCCAGAACACATCGTAGCGCAGATCGCTCGTCAGGTCGAGCGCCGTGAGGACCCGGCAGTATCCCGGCGAGTCCCCGCTCGGGAAGAGGTCGGCAATGCCCGCTCCGACGGGCGCGACGCCGAACAGCTCGACGGGCTGCGTACTGTAGCCGACGATCTGTTCCGGCATCAGGCTCTCGTACGACATGCGCCGCAGCACGAGCCCGTTGGGATACGAGAAGTAATCCTCGGACCCACGGAGGCGCGGCTTTGTGTCGTCGAGCATGTTCACGCACAGGTACGTCCAGCGCACCCAGGCGCGGCGCGGACCGGCCTCGATGACGCTAACGTAGCTGTTGCGCTCCTTGCGCCCGGGGTCGTTGAAGAGCTCCGCGTCGCCCAGGTTGCCCTCGAAGAACTGGTTGCACATGGCGGCCCCGCTCGGCAACTCCAGCAACGGGCAGTAACTGGCCTCGTGGCTGAAGACGAGCCGCTCGGTCCTGCCACGCCATTGCACGACGAAGGCGCGCCGCGGGTTGCCGTCTGCGTGGGGCGGGCTGGGCGCCATGGGACCGGCGTAGCGGCCCGGCGCGTAATCCGTGACTTCCGTGACCGCCACGCCGGTTACCTTGCGCTTGGCCATCTCGACCAGCGTGATGGCGTCCGGCGCCCGATATGGCTCGTCACGCCGCCCGTCTGCCGTGCGGGCCGCCAGCATCAGCCCCAGCGCACCGGAAAGGAGCATCGCACTCACCATGGCTCTCTCCCTCTTACAGGTCAATCCTGGCTTTGACCACCTCTTCGCGGGTGTCGCGCGTCAGCTTGAACCCCAGCTTCTCGCATACGTGCTGCATGGGGTAGTTCTCAGGCAGGATGTCGGCGAGGATGCAGCTCAGGCGCTCGTCGCGGGCCACCTGAATGAGCCGACGCAGCAGCTCGGTGCCGAGACCGTTGCCGTGGTACGAGTCGTTGACGAGCAGCGAGAACTCCGATTCGTCCGTGCCGTGGATCTTGCTCAGCCGCGAGACCCCCAGAATGCGCTTCTTGCCGGTCTCCGGCTCGACGTTCTCGGCGACGAGCGCAATCTCGCGATCGTAGTCGTTGAAGCAGATGCGCACCATCCGCTCATGGGCCACCCGCTGGCTCAGCTTCATGGCGTGGAAGTAGCGCATGTAGATGCTCTGATCCGAGAGCGTCTGATGGAAGTCCACGATGAGCGGCTCGTCTTCCGGGCGGATGGGACGAATGAGGACCTGCGTGCCATCGCGCATGGTCCATTCCGACACGTACTGGATCGGATAGGGCCGGATCGAGAGCCGCGGCAACTGATCCTCGGTCACGGCAGGGTCGAGGAGGGTTACTCGCGCGCCCAGCGCAAGGGCGCCGTCGGCCGACACAAGCAGCGGATCGATCCGGATCTCCTCGATCCACCGCTGTTCGACGACCAGATAGCTGAACCGCACGATCAGGGTCTGGAGGGCCGTCAGGTCCACGGGCTCGTCGCCATGCTCGCCGAGGAACGCCGCATAGACGCGCGTCTGCTCGAGCATGCGCCGCGCCAGCGTCATGGTCAGGGGCGGCAGCGCAAGCGCCTGATCCTTGAGCGCCCTGCCGAGCCGTCCGCTTGCGCCGAACACGAGCACCGGCCCGAACTGCGGGTCAATGCGGCTGCTGAGCACAACCTCGTAGCCTGCGCGCTTCACCATCCTCTGAATGCTCACGCCGAGGAAACCGCGCTCGCCGGCAGTCGCGGCGACCGCATCGCGCACGGTTCGGAAGGCCTTGCGGACGGCGTCGCTGTTCAGCAGATTGAGCTGTGCGCCGCGAAGCCCGGTCTCCTGCGTCACTGCCTGTCGGATGGCCTTCATGACCACCGGATAGCCCACGGCCCGAGCATAGCGAACCGCCTGATCCTCGTCGGTTGCCACGAGGTTCTCGACGGTGGGAATGCCGTAGGCAGCCAGCAGTCTCTCTGCCTCGCTCCAGGTCAGCAGCGTCCGTTTCATGCCGCGCGCGACCTGGATGACCTCGGCAGCCATCTCCCGATCGGCGGCGCGGGCGATGTCCGGGGCGATGGCCGGCGTTTCGTAGATGCCGTGCAGGTTGTAGGTGTATTGCCACATGTAGCTGAACGCTCGCGCCGCGCTGTCCGCGTAGGGATACGTCGGAATGCCCGCCTGATTGAGGATCGTCAGGCCGGCAGCGACATCGGCGCCTCCCATCCAGCTCGCCAGGATGGGCTTGCCCTGCAGCTTGGCATAGGGGCGCAGTTTCTCGGCGGTCTGGGTCGGATCCGTGAGAGCCTGCTTGGTAAGGATCACCACGAGGCCGTCGGTGTTCTCGTCAGAACCGACCAGCTTGACGGCGTCGGCATATCGGTCGGGATCGGCATCACCCAGAATGTCCACCGGATTGCTGCGGCTCCAGAGCGCAGGCATCACTTTGTCCATCTCCGCGACTGTCTGCTCCGACAGCGATGCGATCTTGCTGCCATACTGGACCGCAGCGTCCGTTGCGATGACGCCGGGACCGCCGGCGTTGGAGACGATGGCGAGTCGGGGACCCCGAGGGCGAGGCTGGCGCGCCAGAACTTCGGCCATGTAGAAGAGATCGGCCACCTTCTCGACACGCAGCACGCCGCACCGTCTGAATGCCGCATCGAGGACCTCATCGCTCCCGGACCATGCTCCGGTGTGCGATTGCGAGGCCTCGGCCCCCTCGGGGCTGCGCCCCGTCTTGATCACGATAATCGGCTTTGAGAGGGCGACTTCGCGAGCCGCCGATAGGAACGAGCGCGCATCGCCGATGGATTCCATGTAGATCACGATGCTGCGCGTGTTGGGATCATTGCCGAGATAGTCGATCAGATCGCCCCAGCCGACATCTATCATGTTCCCCACGGAAATGAACGTGCTGAAACCCACGAGGTCGCCCAGACTCCAATCGAGCACGGCGGTCGAGAGGGCGTTGCTCTGGCTGATGAAGCCGACGGTTCCCCGCAGCGCCATGGCCGGCGCGCACGTAGCGTTCAACCCGGTCGCGGTGCACATGACGCCGAGGCTTGCCGGGCCGAGGATGCGCATGCGCGCCGATCGGGCGCGCTCCAGCAAGACCGGGCTCTGGATGGCGCTGTCGGCGGCCGTCTCGCGGAAGCCTGCCGAGACAATGATCGCGGCCTCGACTCCCGCCGTGCCGCATTCGGTGATCACGTCGGGAATCTGATCGGCCGGCGTGGCGATGACCGCAAGATCCACGCGATCGGGTACCTCGCCGATGGTGTCATAGGCGCGAATGCCCTGAACCTGGCTGCATTCACGCGAGACCGGGAACACCATGCCGCCAAACGGACTCGCGATCAGGTTGCGGACGATCAGATTGCCCGCGCCGTCAGGATCTTCGGTAGCGCCGATCACTGCCACGGCGCGCGGCGCAAAGAAGGACTGGAGGCCCCGCTTGGACTGCCGCAGAATGTCGCTGGCCGTCTCGCGGCTGGCCGGCATCTCGGGTTGGACGATGGGCGCCGGCGCTCCGGCGGGGATCGGCTGATCGGACTGCATGGTGGGTTTGCGCTCCTTGCTCTGGGTCACACGCACGTACAACGATGGGACGGCTTGAACGGGCGTCGGCTCTTCATGGCGATTATGCTGGAGCCTCGCGAGGTTGTCAACGCGCTTTGATGATTGTTAACAGACGACCGGCCAGCCGAAGGCGCTTTCGATGAAGATGCGCCGGCCCGTTTGCTGCGACAGCCGGGCGGCCTGCATGATCTCCACCACATGCAGCGCGTGCTCGGCCGTGCAGAGCGGCTCCCTGCCCGTCGCGAGACACTCGGCCGCGAGCGAAGCGCCGTTTTCCCAGACATAGGCGTGCGGCGCGTCCGCGTGGCGCTCAAAGCGGCCCGTCTCAAGGGTGCAGATATCCACGGCTTTGGGCGCCCAGTCGTAGCCGGCCAGCTTCATGACGCCGCCCCGACCGGTCACCGTGATCGTGTGACGATCGTAGCCCGTGAACGCATGATCTTCCGGATCGTAGTAGTTGAAGCTGCACGCCACGTGCGACAGAGCGCCGTCAGCGTGTTCGAGGAGAACCATGGCATTGTCTTCGGCGGTCACCTCGACGTTGCCCAACCCGTTGATGTGTCGGCGGGGAGTCACAACGCTGGTCATGGCGACAACCGAACGGGCCGGTCCGAGAAGCCCCGTCAAGAACGTCAGACTATAGACGCCGAGATCGGGCAGGCTGCCGCCGCCCCGAGTGTAGAAGAACTCCGACCAGTCGGGGCCGAGATGCCCATAGGCGGCATGGGCTGCCGCGACCCTTCCCAGTGCTCCCCGCGCCAGCGCACGAGCCATGAACGCAAACTGAGGGCTCTCCACCACCGTCGGCGCTCCCCAGAGACGTACCCCGCGGTCTCCCGCAAGTCGGAGAAGCTCGCGACCTCCTTCCAGCGTGTTGGCCATGGGCTTCTCGCTCCACACGTGCTTGCCCGCCTCGAGCGCTATACGATTGAGGTCCTCATGCGCCTGCATGGAGGTTAGGTTAACGAGCAGGTCGAAGGGTTCTCCCGCCAGCATGGCGCCGTAGTCTTCGTACCAGTACGGAATGCCATGATCGGCCGCGGTCGCATGGGCCCGCTCGGCGGCGACATCGCATACGGACACGACATCCGCGTAGGGGCAGGCGGCGAGATGCCGCAGATAGTGCTGCGATACGCTGCCGCATCCAAGTATGCCGACGGCGATCCTCTTCGTCATGCGCGTCCTCCGAACCGTGTGGCCGGGAGCCATCCACGCGCACCCTGGTTGCATGTCAGGCAGAGCGTTGCCGTGTGCCTGCGCCGGACCAGCGTCATAACCGGCTCGCGCCTGCTTAGCCAGCGAAGGAACCCCGATGCGCCACGGCATGGTACCCTGAGGCAGCGACCACGGGCCACACAACCGGGCCCGAATGCAGCCCGGACGCTGAACGGATGCGAGCGATCAACGGCAGCACAACGCGAAGCGATGGCGACTGCGCTGCGGGAGGCGTGGAACCACGGCCATGTTGCGCCTGAGAAGTCACATTCCGATCGGAGCTCCAGCTCGGCGCGAGCCCGCCGACGGGACCGAGAGCCCCATGCGCGTCGTGCTCGGCTTCGAGCCGGCCTGGTTCCACACGCGGTGCGATGTGGACTTCTCCGAACGCTGGCACCGGGACCCCATGTACCGGCAAGAGACGCTGGTGTGCATGAAGCGTGAGCTGTGCCGGGCATTCCCTTCTGCAGCGCAATGGGATCTCGACCGCGAAGACGACACCTGGACGATATCAGGCGTTCACGGCGCCTATCCCATAGCGCTCGCGCTGGGGTGCGAGCTCGCCTATGCGCCCGACCGCTGGCCCGTCATCGCCCTCAGGCCCGAACGGCCTCTCGAGGAGTGGTCAGAGCTCGACGTGCGTGCCGTCGCCGAGGGCGAGACCATGCGGGATCTGGAGCGGCAGATGGCCGCATTTGAGGCGCGGGGACGCGCAGTACACGGCTATCTGAACTGGCAGGGGGTGCTGAACAACGCATTCCACGTGACGGGCGAGCGCATCCTCACCGCCATGTCGGATTGCCCGCAGACTGTCCACCGATTTCTGGGTCGGCTGTGCGACCTGATGATCCTCCTGGCGCGGTCCGTGCAGGAACGCCAACGACGCTCGGGCTTTCCCGTTGACCAGCTCGACGTGTCCAACTGCACCATCAACATGATCTCGCCCCGCATGTACGCCGAGTTCGTGTTGCCCCATGATCGTCGGATCGCCGAGAGCTTCGCGCTATTCGGGGTCCACACGTGCGGGTGGGATGCAACACCCTACCTCGAACTGCTAGCCGGCCTGCCGCGCGTCGGCTACATAGATATGGGCGCTATGTCGGACCTCCGCAAGGCCCGGGCTCTGTTTCCCGAGGCGCGCCGCGCAGTCATGTACTCGCCCGTCCGCCTGCAGGACGCGACGCTTGGCGAGATCGAGACCGACATGCGGCGCATCTGCGGCGACTATGCCCCGTGTGACATCGTGATGGCCGACATTCAGGCGACCACGAGCGACGACCGGGTGAATGATCTGCTGGCCATCTGCCGGAAGGTGATCGGCTGAGACGCCCCAGACCGACCGAAGGGCGTGCTCGCCGGCATGGCGCTTCAGCGCGCCGTCAGGCGTCGGGCAATGGCTTCGGCGTTCCAGCGCTCGGTTGAGCACAGCATGCCGCGCTTCGCGTCGGTCAGGGCTCGATCCGGCGCGGTTGGCAGCCCGAACACCACGGTTGGCGCAGCGCCGGCGAGACGCAGCGCCGTGGGAACGCCTCCGACTGCCATCAAGCACGGCGCATAGGCCCGCGGCAGCATGGCAGCTTCGTCCATCGGGTCTGTGCCGTCCATGTCCACGATGAGACCGCCGCGCACCGTCACGGCCGCTCGACCGAACAGAGCCGCCAGGCCAGCACGTCCCAGGCCGACCACATCCACGCGTCGTGATCCGGCGGCCATTTCGCCGAGTTGATCTGCCACGGCCCGGGCTGCCAATCCGAACGGCGTAACGTTGTAGCAGGACCGGAACTTGTCCCACCACTCCTTCGGCTCGATGAGGTCCGAAGCGACTTCTACGATGCGCACGTCGGTCATCCGTGGGCGGACTGCTTCAGCGATCTGATCTGCTTCTCGCGCCATCGAGCCTTTAGGTCTGACGATCAGCAGAGACCGCCCGGACAGCGGCGCTTGCTGCCGTGCCGGAGGATCGGGCATGCCGAGCGCCGTCCGGAGCGCCGGTTGCATCACCTCACGGAATCGCGCCTGCGATCCCGAAGCCAGCTTCGCGAGAGCGGCGGCGGTTCGGCTGCGCAGAGCCTCGGTGAGCTCCCGATCCGAGCTGATGCCCGCCGGACGGGGCTTCGCTTCGTTCCACACTCGCATTGCGGGCGTGTCCAGCGTGAACGGTCGCTCGCGCGGGGCATCATGGCCGCCCTTGCCGAGCCATCGGACGAACCATGCGAGCATCGCCTCGCGGCTCTCGATGTTGTAGTTGTGGCCATAGTTGAACTGCCGGCAAGCGGTTCTGTCGCCCGCGCCGTACAGGTCATACACGGCGCGGATCGCGGGCCACTCCTCTGTCGGCACGTTTTTCGTCCAGTCGCCCGTGGCAGCGATAACAAGTTGCGGTCGAGGTGCAGCGAGCGCCGCGATCTCGACGTTGTCAGTGCCCACGCGCAGTCCGGGCCCGTTCTCGCACAGGCAACCGCCCTGCATCGTCGCCGACACCATGTTCACGGGCACCGAGGCGGCGATCCGATCATCCACTGCGGCCAGCAGGAACGTCTGGCTGCCGCCGCCGCTTGCACCCGTCACGCCGATGCGCTTACGGTCCACGTCTGGCCGCGAGCACAGGTAATCCACCGCGCGAATGCTATTCCAGAGTTGCATGCCCAGAATGCTCACGCCCCCGAACCAGTGCTCCAGCGTGCCTGCGAAGCCGTGGCCGACCTGGTTGGTGTCGTTGTAGCCCACCATATCATAGGCGAACACCACGAACCCCTCGCGCGCGAGGTCCACGCCGATGGCGGGAAGATTGGCCCGGCCGTCTCCCATCTTGCCCGGCGGTGGCGGGGCCTTTTCGACGTCATCCTGCATTTCCAGACGTCCTTTGGCCCAGTGGCCATGGGGGTTGGCAATGGCCGGAAACGGCCCCTGCTTGCCCTTGGGCAGGTACAGGTTGCCGCAGAGCCAGAAGCCCGGAAGCGTCTCGATGGCGAGGTTCTCAACCACGAAGTCAGCGTATTCCGTCCGTCCCGTCACCGTGGGGTTGAGCGGCGACTTCTCGGGCATGGGCCATAGCCCGGCGCCGACCAGAATCCGGCGCCGCAACTCCGACGCTCTCGCCTCCCATGCAGCCCGCGTGGCGGGCGGGGCCATGCAGTGATGGGTGTTCAGATCCCGGATTCCGATCGGGTCGTCTGCCAAACCGCTGCTCGTCACTGCAGCCATGACGACGGTCATGATGATCCTCCGCATGGAAGTCCCTCCTGATGATGGGCCGGATGGAAGGGCCTTAGAAAGACAAGCGGGCCGGGCAGTCCATCTCCCGACCCGCGTGATCACTTGCTCACGATCCCGGCGCCTACTTTGCGGCAGCCTTCTTCGTCGTCCTGGGTATGGGGAATCCGGTGTGACGGGCCGCGTAGCCGGCGGGATCCTTCTTGAAGGCGGTCGGACAGCTCGAGCATGCAAAGTAGTAGCGCTTGCCCTTGTAGTCGGCGTACTTCTTCTCGGCCGTGAGCTTGGCGATGTTGATCTGCTTGGTGCCTTCGCCGCACTTCATGGTGGCGAGGTTGCCTTCGGCCTTGGCGGCCTTCGTCATGCCCGGGCACTTGGCGGCCGCATCGGGACAGTCGGCGCACTTGGCGGCGGCGTCCGGGCAGTCGGCGCACTGCGCGGTCGCGTGAGGGCAGTTGCCGTTGGCGGCGGCCTTCTTGGTCTTGTCGGCGTTGGGACCGGCGACGGCGATCGCTGCGAGAAGTGCCAAACACGCGAGGGCGGGTGCGAATCTACTCATGGAGCTCTATCTCCTTGTGTGCTGAGTTCGCCTCGTCCGGGATGCCGGCGGGCGCGGATATGATAGCCGCACCGGTGTGTATAATGCAAGCGCATTGCGATAGCCCCTCACGGAGGTCCAGCGTGAAAGCCGAGATCGTCTCTGTCGGCACCGAGCTGCTGCTCGGTCAGATTGTGGACACCAACGCCGCCACCCTCGGGAAAGCCCTTGCCGAGCTCGGCATCACGGTCCACAAGCGCGTCACCGTTGGTGACAACCGCGAGCGGCTTCTCGCGGCTCTGCGCGAATCCATCGAGCATGCCGACTTTGTTTTCACGATAGGCGGGCTCGGGCCGACGCAGGATGACATCACGCGCGACGTGCTTGCCGAGGCGATGGACGTGCCGCTTCAGTTCGATGAAGGCATCGCCGCGCGTCTTCGATCCTTCTTCGAGAGTCGGGGGCTTCCGGTGCTGGAGAGCCAGATGCGGCAGGCCTTCGTGCCCGCATCGGGCAGGGCGCTCGATAACCCCAACGGCACGGCTCCCGGCCTCCTCTTCGAGAGCAGAGGCAAGATTGCCATCGCCCTTCCGGGTCCTCCGGGGGAGTTCGTGCCGATTCTCGAGAATGAGGTGGTGCCGTACCTGCGGTCACGAGTCGGCGGAACGACGATCCGGTCTCGCGTCGTGCGCGTATGCGGCATGGGCGAGGCCATGGTCGAGGACCGTGTCAAGGACCTGATGACGGGAGACAACCCGACTGTCGCCCCCTATGCCAAGACCGGCGAGGTGCATCTGCGCGTTACGGCTCGTGCCGAGGGCGTTGCGGCCGCCGAAGCTCTCATCGAACCGGTGGTGCAGGAGATCGCGGCCCGCCTCGGCAGCCACGTCTACGCCTATGACGATGAGCCGCTCGAGGCTGCCGTGGTGCGAATGCTGCACGCTGCCGGCATGACCCTGGCGACGGCGGAATCCTGCACGGGCGGTCTGCTGGCCAAACGGATTACCGACGTGCCCGGCAGCTCCAGCGTGTTTCTAGGCGGCGTGGTCGCCTACAGCAACGACGCGAAGTCGCAGTTTCTCACGATCCCGGCGCGCCTCATCGAGATGCACGGGGCCGTGAGCCGCGAGGTGGCCGAGGCCATGGCCCAGCAGTGCCGTACGCGCTTGCGCGCCTCCATCGGCGTGGGCATTACCGGCATTGCAGGTCCCACTGGCGGCACGGCCCAGAAACCCGTCGGACTAGTGTGGATGGCAATCGCCAGTGATGGCAGCGTGCAGAGTGAATCCAATGTCTACATCGGCACCCGCCAGGACATCCGGACGAAGGCTACGCAAACGGTGCTGACGAAGCTGCGCGACCTCATCGCCGAGAAGGCATAGAACCGGGCAGTCTGATCGGGCTCATAGGTCCAATCGGACCGATAGGACCGGTGAAAGGAGAGGATGGTGCTGTTCGCTTTCATGATGGCGGGGGCTGGGGCGCCGCCGGCGTGGCCGCCGCCTGATCGGTTGCCGATAGTCGCCGAGCTGCCCGACCCGTTTCTCAAGCCCGACGGAACCCGCATCCGGGCGCGCCGCGAGTGGCCTGCCCAGCGCCGGCGCCTGCTGGAGACCATCCTGCACTATCAGTATGGTCCGCTGCCGCCGAAGGGGGCTAAGGTCACGGGCAGAGTGACGGACCATCGCGAGGTGGGCGACCTGGGATCGGTCCGCGACATCGAGCTCAGCATGGGGCCACGCGGCGTCGTGAAGGTTCGGCTCATGCTGGCCGTTCCAGCGGGCAAGGGCCCCTTCCCGGTGATCCTGGATGGCGATCTGGGATGGGATCGTTTGAACGACGCATTCATCAGGGCGGTTCTCGGTCGCGGATACATCCTCGCGGCGTTCAACCGTGAGCAGGTCGGACCGGACAGCGCCGAACGCAAGGGCGTCTACGAAGCCTGGCCCAACTATGACGGCGGTCGCCTTGCCGCATGGGCATGGGGCTTCCATCGAACGCTCGACTACCTGCTCACGCTGCCCGAAGTTGACGGCAAACGCATCGCGGCAACAGGCCACTCGCGCGGCGGGAAGTGCGCCCTCCTCGCCGGAGCCACCGACGAGCGCATCGCGGTCACCGCCCCCAACAACTCGGGCTGCGGCGGCGCCGGCAACTACCGCTTCCATGACGACAAGTGCGAGACGCTGGAGGCCATCGTCCGGCGCTTCCCCTACTGGTTTCATGCCCGGTTCGCCGGCTTCATGAACAACGTCCAGCGACTGCCCTTCGATCAGCATACGCTCAAGGCGTGCGTCGCTCCGCGGGCGCTGTTGACCACCGAGGCCCTGGGCGATCTCTGGGCGAATCCCAGGGGCACGCAGCAGACGCATCAGGCGGCGCGCGAGGTGTATGCATGGCTCGGCGCGCCCGATCGGATCGGCATCCACTTCCGGCAAGGAGGCCATGAACACGGCCTGCAGGATTTCGAGACCCTGCTCGAGTTCTGCGACGTGCAGTTGTTCGGCAGGACCGTGTCGCGGCGTTTCGATGCGCTGGCGTTCCCTGATGCCGAGAGAGTCTGGAACTGGTCCGCGCCTGCGCGATCCCCACGAAGCTCCGGCGTCCCGACAGCATCTTCGGGGGACCTATGAAGCTCCGGCCTGCAGCGCTGTTGGCGCTCCTATGGGCATGCGCCGCAGCAACGGCCCAGACACCTGAGCCGATCCGGTTCGCCCGGCATCCCGCCCTGTCCCCGGACGGACGCACGCTGGCCTTCACGTACCATGGCGACATATGGACCGTTGCGGCGACGGGAGGAACGGCAAAGCGCCTGACCATCCACGAGGCGCATGACCAGCTCCCGGTATGGTCGCCGAACGGCAAGCAGATCGCTTTCTCGTCGAATCGAGCGGGCAACCATGACGTCTGGGTGATGCCGGCCGAGGGCGGCGAACCGCAGCAGCTCACCTACCATTCGGCGTCGGACTCGGTATGCGACTGGAGCCCTGACGGGGCGGAGATCCTCTTCACGTCCGGCCGGGAGACCACGCGGACGTCGGCAGTCTATGCGGTCAACGTTGCCACCGGTAGGTCACGGCTCATCCGCCAGGATGACATCGCGCTGTCCAATGCACGCTACACCGCCGACGGCGCCTCCATCCTGTGTACCCGCGGCGGCAGTTGGACGCGTCGAGGCTATCGAGGCAGCGGCGCGGCCAACATCCTGGCGTTTCCCGCTGCGGGCGGCGCCGGCGCTTTCGTGACGAAGAGCGAGACGAACCAGCGATGGCCCATGCACCGTGCTGGATCGCGATCGCTCCTATGCGTGAGCGACAGCTCCGGCGCTGCCAATCTGGTCGAAATCCCCCTTGCGGGCGGCGCCGAGCGGCCCATAACCCGCTTCCGTGACGGCGCGATCTACTATCCTGATCTGGCGCGCGACGGAACCTTTGCCGTCTTCGAGCGGGATTTCCGCCTGTGGCGTGTGGATGTGAAGCGGGGCGATGTGCGCGAGATCGTTATCTACGCTCCCACCGACGTTCGGTCGAATCCGGTGCGGCGAGAGACCCTCCGTTCCGGCGTTCAGGAGCTCGCTCTTTCGCCCGATGGCCGCCGGCTCGCGTTTGTGATAAGGGGCGAGGTGTTCGTGATGCCAGCGTCGGGAACAGGCGAACCCCTTCGGCTGACGAACACCCCCGAACGCGAAGAGGACATCACCTGGTCGCCCGACGGCAAGGGTCTCGCGCTGATATCCGATCGAACCGGCTCGGCAGAGCTCTATCTCCTCGACGTGGAGACTCGGCGCATGCGGCAGATCACGCGAGCGCGCAAGGAGCCGCCGGCATCGCCGGCTATTTCGCCCGACGGAAAGACCATAGCGTTCGTTCGAGGAGGGGCGGACGCAGAGCTGTGCCTTGCGCCGATCGAAGGCGGCGAGCCGCGGGTACTCGTGCGCGATCCGTCCATCTCCGAGCCCCGCTGGTCACCGGATGGCAAGTGGATCGCCTACGCTCGCGTTAAGTCCCATAGCGCGGGAACGCTCGCCGATGTGTTCCTGGTGAATGTCGCCGACCCGAAGCCCGTCAACATTACCCGGTACCCCGTGGTCAATGCTCGGCCCACGTGGACCCGCGACGGGTCGCGCCTGTTCTTCGTGTCCAACCGCAGCACTGTGAACCACCTCTTCAGCGTTTCCATGCGAGGCGGCCCCTCATCGGATGGCGAAACCGACCAGGCACGGAGCGAGGAGACGCCGGCGACGGGCATAGACCTGAAGGACATTCACCTCCGCGCTCGCCGCGTTACGTCCGGCGGAAACGCCGTCATCAACTACGCGGTTATGCCGGACGGGCGTTCGGCGCTGTTCACGGTCGGCCAGCTCGACCGCACCGACATCTGGCGCATCCCTGCGTCCGGCGGCGCCCCGACTCGCCTGACCCAGACGGGCGAGAATGCAGCGAGCATGCAGGTTTCGCCGGACGGCTCGCGGCTCTTCTATCTGGCGGGCGGCACCATACGCCGGCTCGATCTGGCAGGGCCAGGCTCAACGCCTGCTGCCATACCCGTATCGGTGGACATGGTCATAGACACCCGCGCCGAGCTGCTGCACCTGTTCGACGAAGCCTGGCGGAAGATGCGCGACCGCTTCTACGATCCTGGCATGCACGGCTGCGACTGGAACGGCGTCTACGAGCGCTACCGGCCGATAGTGCGCCATCTGGGCACGCGCGAGGACTTCTACATTCTCTTCAGCCTTGCCCTCGGCGAGCTCAACGCATCGCACACAGGCATCGGTCCGGGCGCCAGCTCGTCCGGCCCCCAGACGGCGTCGCTGGGGGTGGGGCTCGATGATACGTACACCGGTCCCGGCGTCAAGGTGCTGAGCGTTATGCCCGATGGTCCGGGAGCGCGCCTGAAGCCCCCGATCCAGAAGGGCGACGTTTTGCTGAAGCTCGATGGCGCGGAGATCCGCACCAATGAGCACCTCTACGACCTTCTGGCGGACAGGTCGGGCAAGGAGATCGCTCTGACGCTGCAATCGCCGGGCGGCAAGGAGTCTCGGACCGTTAGGCTGCGCCCCATCACCGGCGCGGCGTACCGTCAGCTCGAGTACGCCCGGTGGGTACGAGAACGCGAGACGATGACCGACACACTGTCCGGCGGGAGCCTGCTCTACGTGCATCTTAACAGCATGAACGCGGAGAACCTCGAGAAGTTCAAACGTGCGGCCCTCGGCGATGCGGGCGACAAGCGTGGGCTGATCCTCGACATGCGGTTCAACGGCGGCGGCAGCATTGCCGACGAGATCTTCGCTGTGATCCTCAACCGCGTGTTCGGCTGGCGTACCATACGCGGCGATGTTGAGCGATCCCCTGCGCCGCTGCCATCGTTCACCAAACCGATCATCGTCCTGGCCAACGAGTCATCGCTGAGCAACGCCGAGGTGTTTCCCTGGGGTTTCAAGGCGCTCAAGCTCGGCAAGGTTGTGGGCGTGCGGACGTACGGCGGCGTGATCGGCACAGGCGGAACCACGCTCATTGACGGCACATCGCTGCGGATGCCGGCCGTAGGGTCGTTCACGCTGGACGGGCAGAACATGGAGAACAACGGGTGCCCGCCCGACATATTAGTCGAACACACGCCCGAGGACATCGTTGCAGGTCGGGACCGACAGCTTGAGCGTGCCGTTGCGGAACTGCTCAAGGAGATCGGCAAGTCCCCAGCATCAATCCCCCGAAGGCAGTGATCTACGAGCCGCCCGTGGGTCCCCGCCGACGACATGCGCGAATGACGGAATAGGAGGCGCGAGGGATGGCGAAGGGCAACGCATGCGGGGATGACAGAGACGGGACGCGAAGCGCGTGGCCATCACATGTCGCGATGACGTGGGGGCGTGGGTTGCTCGGATTGCGTCGCTTCGCTCGCAATGACGTGACGGTCCGTCGTTCGCCATGGTCCCCGCGATCCAGCGGCCCGCCGGTGATTGAGCTGGCGCGAAGCGCCGTGTCGAAATCAAGGCGGGCGATGTTGATCCCTATGGCGGTCGTTCGGCCCGCAGCGCCTACGATCGCGCGCCGCACAATGCCCGTAGGGGCGAATCAACCGCCGAGCGGCGCCGCCATGAAGAGAACCCGCAGTACCGGCACCGCCTGTTCGGGATCGCGTCGCTTCGCTCGCGATGACGTGGGGGCGTGGGTTGCTCGGATCGCGTCGCTTCGCTCGCAATGACGTGACGGTCCGTCGTTCGCCACGGTCCCCGCGATCCAGCGGCCCGCCGGTGATTGAGCCGGCGCGAAGCGCCGTGTCGAAATCAAGGCGGGCGATGTTCATCCCTATGGCGGTCGTTCGGCCCGCAGGGCCACCGATCGCGCGCCGCACAATGCCCGTAGGGGCGAATCAACCGCCGACCGGAACCACCGCGAAGAGTAAAGCGGCAGCGCGTGGTTGGTTCGCCCGTGGCAACCGTGACGCCTCGGGTTGTCGGAATGGAGAATCAGCCGCCGGCGGGCGTTACCGCCAGAAGTAGTGCCACGTGTAGCCGAGTTCTGCGCTCTTGCCGGGCTCGATCGAGATCTTCCACGTGAACCGTCCTGTGCCGTTGGCCTCGCGCCACCAGCCGGGCCACGGGTACCACCGGCGGAACGGATCGCCGACCGCCGGCGTGTCGTCGCCGTACGGATCCACGTTCTCGGCCACTCCGCCGGCTTCCGCCTTGTCCACGTGGCCGACCACGTAGCGCGTGACCTCGAGGGCGACCGCATTCTCCGAGTAGTTCGTGATCGTGATGGCGCTCGTCATATCGGTTCGGCTGTAAGTGTTCGAGCCGACTTTCAGGGCATTCGGCGTCCGCCCCTTCTCGATATCGGATCGCTTGACCCGAATGTCCACGGCTGTCGTCAGCGCGAGGTCGGTGCTGGCCTTCAGCGCCGTGTACGTCATTGTGCCCTGCGCGATGACGCGACCGTCCGACATGATGAGAGCAGGCGCCGTGGTGAGCGGATAGGCGCTGCTGTTGGTCAGCCGCAGCTTGTGCTCGACGCGCGGCGCCGCCAGGGCACGGGCAATCTCTTCCGCCTGACCCTCATTGACGTTCGCGCGCAGCTCCGGAGGCGGCGCATACGGGATCGTCAATGTGTAGACGTCCTTGTAGGGCAGGGTGAACTCGGCCACTGGCACCACCATCCTTGCGCCCTTTTTGAGAGTCACGTTGCCGACTGTGAACACGAACAGGTCCTCCGACTTGCCCTGCCCCTCTATCTCCGGCAACTCGCCGGGCGCCCTGACTGGCGCGGCTTCGGCGACTTCGCTCATGCGGGCTGCCTGCCCCATGATGGCGTTAGAAAGTACGTGGCCGGAGCGAGCCGTCTTGTCGAAGTAGGGCGAGAGCTGTGCGAAGGTCTGCTGCAGCGAGATCGGATCCGGCGTCTGCTCGAACGCAAACGTGGGAACGCCGATGACCAGATGCACCGTGGCGTCCTTGAGATCAAGCATCTCATTGATGAGCGTGGCTTGCAGCCGAACGCGAGCCTGACCTTTGCCGTCAAGTTCCACACGGTACGACGGTATCCACCGGATCCCCTTCTGCACGTACATGAGCCCGATTCCCACGCTGTCGCCCTTGGCGACGCCGGGCATCCCCAGCGAGAGCAGATTGCGAAACTCCTGACTGACGATCCTGGTCTTCGGCTCTTGCTTGAACGTGATCCCCTCGATGGAGTCCATATTGACCGTGACGATCCCCGCCCGCGTCCGCAGGAGCATCAGGTCCGACACCTTGGTGACGCGTGGAGGCGAGTTCGGCGGATCGTTCGCTTCGAGTTCAGACGACGACCGCATCGGTATCGCCATGATGGTTCCCTCGAGTTTCTGCTCAGGCTTCTGGCGCACCACGACCTCGGCGCCGACATTGGCCAGAATGAGCTCGTGCAGGGTCAGAGCGGTCTGCTCGACGAGCACGCGACGGCTGCTGGCGACCACCTTCTTGACCGGCGTCTTCTGATCGGTCGAGTAGGCCCAGAACGTACCGAGGATGGGCGTGGGCAGATAGTCCATGCGCACTTCACCGTCGGCGTCCACCGGGGCTTTGCCCTCATGCAGAACGTACGCATGGCCGTCCTTGAAGACCGTGACCTCTTTCACGGGCAGCCGCGCCAGAGCGCTGAGCCGGTCTGCCTGTGTCTGACACGATGCGCTCGGGCTCAGTCCGGCGAGGAGCGCGAGTGCAGCCACCAACCGTGGAACCATGGTTGTCACCCCCAGTTCTTGCTGCATCTGGCGGTCGAACATCTCTGACGTGGGGCCAGAGCGCTGAAGACCGACTGCCACACTCGTTCGGACGGCGACGACTGGCCGGCGGTTACTGGCCGAACATGGCTCCGGCGCCGGCGGGAGCGGCAACCTCTTTCGAGCCGCGCGGCGGCCTGTAGGCGAACGCTTTGTCGGGGATATCGGCGTCGAACGATTCTCGCACGACCGTGATTGTGGAGATCTGGCGGATGAAGGCAACCACGTTGTCGACCACTATCCTTCGGACGCGATGGGTCGCGGCGTCAATCTCCATGCGCGTTACGCCGCCTTCGGCCCGGTCGGCCTCCAGGACCAAATAGGTCTTCCCTCCGTCCTGAAGATCGCCGCCGCGGCGCACGTCGCCGGTCGCCGGTATGTGGGGGAAGAACATGAGCGGAGTGAACTTGGGCTCCCTGGGCAGCGGCACCTTGAAGTGCGTCTTCTCCGAGGTGTTCTCGAACCAGGCATGCGTCCCGTCGAGGACCACCAGCATCTCCGGCACGGCACGTTGTCCGGTCTTCCTGGCGCCCCTGGCGGCGGACACCTTGAAGATGAGGCGCGCAGGAGCCTTGGCCTTCACCTCGATCTGCATCTCCTGCGTCTCATTGCCGCGAACATTGGTGTAGGTCCACAGCGCGTCGTACGTCTTGGCAGCCGCGTAGACATCCAGCGCGCGGGTCAGGATCTCGCGCGGTTCCGGCCCTGCCGGCGCCTGTGCCGCAGGCGTCTGCATGAGCGCCAGCGCCGCGAATATGGAAGGAAGCCCGATCATGTCACCGTCTCATTGTAGCGGAGCCGTCATGCTCCGAGGTCCGCGAAGCGGCCCTCGAGGAGCGCCCGCTTCGCATCCATATAGTACCGGAAGTTATCCCACGAGATGTCAGGCGGCACCGTGTGGTCCACCGTAGGGATGAAGCCGCCTTCCTCGATGAGCGGGATGAACTCGCGCAGATGCGTCCGTATCGCCTCGGGGCCCCTCGCAAGCTCACGCTTGTCCACGCCGCCCCAGAGGCGCAGCGACTTGCCGAACTGCGCGCGCCATCCCTGGGGACTAACCTCCGATGCGCGTTCGATGGGCCAGATCACATCCACGCCGGCATCCATCATGAGCGGGATCAGCGGCGTCGGGTCGCCGTCGGAATCGATCGCGAAATAGCGCACGCCGTGGCCCTTCATGAACTCCACCATACGGCGCAAGTGGGGAAAGATGAACGTGCGATACGTGGCAGGGCTCAGCAGCGGACCGCTCTTCATCGCGAGGTCCTCGTTGAGGGTGAAATACTCCACGGCAATGCGCTCCAACACCGGCCTGCTCGTCTCGATGATGAAGTCCGCATAGAACTCCATCATCTCGTGCATGAGATCGGGATAGTCGTACCATGCCATCGAGAGCGCCTCGGTGCCCATGAACTCCCTCGCGCGCCAGTAGAACCCGTTGGCCGCGCAGTTCACCCCCAGCACGAGCGGACAGTCGCGCCCCTTCCACGCCTCGACCCGCGCATCGAGATCGGCAGGATAGCGCTCGGGCAGGGCAGCCACCAGCCTTCGCTTGATGTCAGGGAAGTCCTCGGGCGTGTGCACCGGATGATCGAGGTACTGGTCCATGCACATGCGTCCGCCGCCCACTGTGCCGGCCTTGAGTGCGCGGTGAACGACGCCCAGCCCGTCGCGGAACACCTCGTAGTCGTCCGTCTCTTCGATCACGATGTGCTCAAACGGCGGCACGAACCCATAGTGGACGGGCACATAGTCGCGCCTATCGAGCTCGAGCGCGTCCTCGCCCCAGAACCAGTTCCACGTGAAGCCCTGGATGGCCTCGGGATTCTCGCCGCGCCAGCGCTCGATGGTCTGAGGCCATACGCCCAGCTCGTGGTTTGGCCGCCGATCGGACGACCGGTATTCCATGCAGTCCAGAAAACGCTCGAGATCGCTCGTCATCGCACACACTCCGTTGTTCCATCATAGCGCCCGCATCGGCGCGGCCGTTCTTTCGCCCGTTCGACGCCGAAGCGTCGGCCTACCACCACCACCGATAGCCGTAGACGCCCTTCGGATCAGGCTGATCGAGGTCGGTCCAATCGGGTATCCACCGGTAGCGCTGCAGCCAGACGACGAACGACAGGACCGCCATCAACGCGACGCCCAGCAGGTACCAGTAGACGCGCCGCATGCCGAACACGATGGGTCCGGCGGTCGGAGCCTGCCTTCCGTTGCCCATCGCAGCATCCCAGAAGAGCATGGCGCCGATCAGCAACAGGATGGACAGGGCCCGGCAGATTCCGGCATACCTTCTTCCCCGGGCGCGTTCGGCTTCCTTCTGCTCATGCTCCTGCTGCCGGCGCTCTTTTTCGATGGAGTCCTTGAGGGCGATGGCTTCGGCATGCGCGGGATCGTGCTCCAGCAGCGTCGTCAGGGCGCGGAGGGCTTCGGGGAGCTCGTTGCGAGCGCGATGCATCAAAGCCTGTCGGATCAGGAAGTCGGCCGATCGGTCATCGAGGCCAGAGGCAGTGCGATGCGCGAATGCTGGATCCATGCCGGGTCATTATACGGCGTGCAGCCCTCCCGCGACAACGACAGCGAAACGGCTGCGCGGATCTCTCAGCGGCGCGTGATGCGGTGATACGCCTGCAGCGCGCGATCACGGGCGAAAGCGTGGTCCACAATGGGTTCCGGATAGGTGACGCCGAGTCGAACGCCAGCGTCCGCCAGCGTCTGCGCAGGGGCCTCCCACGGCCGGTGGATCCACTCGGACGGCATGCGCGCGAGCTCAGGGATCCATCGGCGCACGTAGGCGCCGTCCGGATCGAACTTCATGCCCTGCGTTACCGGATTGAAGACGCGGAAATAGGGCGCGGCATCGGCGCCGCATCCGGCCGTCCATTGCCACCCCTGCGTGTTGTTGGCCAGATCGGCATCCACCAGCGTATCCCAGAACCACCGCGCTCCGTCCTGCCACGGTATCAGCAGGTCCTTGGTCAGAAACGACGCAACCAGCATGCGCACGCGGTTATGCACCCATCCCTCGGACCACAGCTGGCGCATGCCGGCGTCTACGAGCGGATAACCCGTCTGCCCCCTCTGCCATGCGCGCAGACCGTGGCGATCCGATCGCCATGGAAAGCTGGCAAACTGGGGACGGAGCGGCGCGACGGGAGTGTGGGGGAAGTGATGCAGAAGGTGATAGGAGAACTCACGCCACGCAAGCTGACGCAGAAACGGCTCGGCGCCCGGGATGGCATGCGCAGCGTGCCACACCTGCCGCGGGCTGATCTCGCCGAAGTGCAGGTGGGGCGAGAGGCGCGAGACGCCGTCGAGGTCCGGGCGGTCTCGCCTCTCGGCGTAGTTCTGCACCGCCCCTGCGAGGAAACGCTGCAAGCGAAGATGCGCGCCGGCCTCTCCTGGGGTCCAGGCCCTACGGAGCCCATCATCCCACGATACCGTCGGCAGAAGCCCCAGCTCCCCGATGGACGCCGAGGCAAGCCGTGATGTCGCCCCCTGCATTCGGTCGGGAGCGGACGAGCCGACGGATGGCTCGGCGGCTGTCAGACGCTGGACCAACGCTCGATAGAAGGGCGTGAACACCTGAAACGGCCTGCCGGACGCATTGAGGAACGTCTCCGGGTCAGCAAGCAAGCGGCCCGCGAAGACCCTGACCTCGCAGCCCACAGCCCGCAGCTCGCTCATCACCGAGCGCTCCTGAGCCGCGGCCCATGGCTCGTGGCGCCG
>JAAYVH010000310.1 GCA_012517255.1 Chthonomonadales bacterium | reverse complement strand
ATGCTGCGCGTCCGGGCAGCGCACCTCGGAGGCAACCTCACCCACACCGTCGCCCGCAAACACCAGGCCCTCAGAGCCGGAGCGCTGCAGCCCGTAGACGCATTCACAGCATGAACAACCACAAAACGTGACACGCACCCCACACCGGGACGATAAAGGACACATTGCCGTGGCCCCCGAACTACGAGGGAGCCCATGCCCTGCCACCTGTGAGGTAATCCCACCCATGAGTCTACGGACGATACTGGCCGCTCTTTGCGCCGGCGTTCTCATCGTCGCTGCCTTCCAATCGCACGCAACGACGGAATCCGTTCTGCCCAAAGAGCAGTCGAGAGAGGAGACGCTAACCGTGCCCGACACCGTGCCCGAGCTTACGTACAAAGGCGAACTCGTCGCCTATCCCGGTCCCTGGGCCTTTCAGATTCCCCGCGCCCACATCATTCTCGTCAGCGATCAGGAACTCAAGGACCTATCCGATCCGGACAAGGTGCTGGATCTATCCCTGACATTCGACAAGCATCAGGCGTCGCTCCGCCAGCTTTGCGAACAAGCCAGGGCTTCCGGCCAGCGCACGCTGATCCTTGCGTTCGATCACTTCTTCAGCCAGTATCGCCCCGGTCAGCATCGTCCGCGCGAGCTGACGCCCGATATGGACGAGTACATCGAACGGATCGCTCAGATCAGCAAGTTCGCACAGCAGTACGGTTTGGGCCTCGAGCTCAGTCTGCTCAGTCCGCTGGAAGTTGGACCGGCCTACGCGAAACAGACGGGCGAGTCCGGCGTGTGGATGCACTATAGAAAGGGATACCGGGATCCCGCGACGGGCGCCTACAGCGTGCAGCTATGGAAGCAGCGCCAGTGGGCCCACAACAAGGGCGTCGTTCAGATCGAGGACGCCGGCGTGCGCGTGTTCGCGTTCAAAGAGCAGCCGATCCGCGGGACCCAGTACCGCGTCGTGGAGCCCTCCGGCATCATCGAGATCACCGATACTGCGACCGTCTCCCCCATGGATGATGCACGCGCCGACCGTGCGATGAACCGAATCGTGGTGGCTGGCAAGGGCCGAACCGACATCGGTCCGCTGGACCGCGTGCTGGTGGTCCAGCAATACAAGACGCCGGAGATGGACTACTTCAGCCCGAAGGCGCTCCCCTATCTGAAGAACCTTGTGGACAAATACGCCAAAGCAGGGGTGCGGCTCCACGGTCTCTATGCTGACGAGATGCACATTCAGCAGGACTGGTCGTACTTTGGCCATCATGAGAACGGCGAGTTCGCGATGCGCTACGTTACCCCGAACCTCGCGCGGCGCTATGCGGAGCTGTACGGCCCCGAATACGCCGACATGGCGCGCTACATGATCTACTTTGTCTACGGGCAGGAGGATTGGGCCAGCGATACCTTGGCAAAGTCCGGGACTATGCATGTAATGGGGCCGTCGCCCGAGCAGGTCAGACGAACAGCGTTGTTTCGCGCACGCTACTACCGTCTCTTGCAGGACGGGGTCACCGACCTCTTCGCCGATGCTAAGAGACACGCCGAGAAGGCCATGGGACACCGGCTGGAATCCCGTGCGCACGCGACCTGGGCGGAGAGCCCAACGATCGATCAGTGGCGAACCGGACCCGACAATATGTATCGCCACGCGTACGAATACACCAGCAACTTCGTCTGGTCCAACACGGTTCATCAGTCGGCATCGGCGTGTTCCGACTACTTCAAGTGGGGCGACTTCCTCACCGGCAATGGCAACGACCATGCCGAGTGCGGCTGGCTGGACAGAAACTACGTTGGGCTCAGCCTGGCGTGCTCGACCGGGATCCTCAACGACGTGCCCTACTCTTACGCGGCTCACTGGGGCATGCCGAACGTTGTTGCCCATCGGCGCACGGCCCTTGTGTCCACCTACGGTGCGTCAGGGTCGCCCTTGTACGGATTGGTTCAGGACATGCAGCACCGCGATGTGGACGTCTTGATGCTCTATCCGCTCGACCTGGTGGCGGTTGAGGAGCGATTTGGCAGCTGGATGACCCAGTACGGCTATGCGAATCTGATCTCGCAGGATAAGCTGGTGGAACTCGGCAGAGTACGCGGTGGCGCCATTGAGATACGAGGGCGACGCTTCACGACCCTTGTCGCCACGTTCGAGCCGTTCCCCACGAAGGGCCTTCTGGCGCTGATCAAAGACATGCTGGACCAGGGCGGTCGCGTCATATGGTCGGGTCCGCCGCCTGTACTGAGCCGCGAGGGCGAGCCTGTTCTGGCGCTCTGGTGCGATCTGTTCGGCGTCGACTATGCGCCCGAGATCAGCGAGGGCAGGATCGCTCCGGGCCGCGTCATTGCGTTCGAGGGGAAGCTCGGCGGGGTGCCCGCGCAGGCCGTCCTCACGGACTTTCTGGTGGATAGCGTGTACCCGATCAAACCCAGAGCGAACGCCGAGGTGGTTGCACGTACGCAGGCAGGCATTGTCGGCACCCTTGTACGCCGTGAGAATGGAGCTCAAGCTGTGGCGCTGGGCTTCCGTCCTCGTGACGATCAGTCGCAAAGCCTCGGCTACGAGAGCCGATGGTGGTTCGAAATCCTGAACGCTCTGGGAGCCTATCCGGCATCCGGCGAGTGGACGGACACCAATGACAACACCGAGTATCTTTCGCGGACCACGCCCTACCTGTGGTGTCGGTTCCCGAACGGCGCCGTCGCCGTAGCGCCGCACTTCCGGACCGGCGAGGAGAGCTGGCCCGGCGGATTCGCGCGCAACGCTGAGCAAGACGCCGAGATCATGAAGAACGTTGCGATGCCTTCGGAGGCGATTGAGCTGGAGGAACAGCGGGTGAATGGTCACACCGTCACATACCGGGGCACCTGGGCGATGACTTTCCGCAAGCTAGACGGAGTGCTCGCCGCTTTCGCGGGATCTGGATGCGACCGAATCACGCTCGATGGCAAGGAGATCGTGTTCGCGGATAGGCCGATCGGCCAGTTGGCGTGGGCGCCGGTGTTGCCGGATCGTCGCGTCCCGGGGGGAGCTGTCCTCCAGGCCATGGTCTACGGGACCGGGAAACTCAGCATCCCCTTGGCACCGGGGCTCCGCCCGACGCGCCTCTACGCCGAGGGACCGACACCCGGCTCGCGCGGACCCGAAGTCCCCTGCAAGGTTGAGGATGGCGCGTTGCGCTTCGAGGTCACTTCCGAGCTGTCCGGACGCTGGCTGTACGCGGTGGAATAGGGCTAACGCACAGACGGCGTCCCGCATCCTAGGAGCGGGACGCCGTTTCTCTTGGTTCAGCAGGGTGCGGCGGTCGAATCAGCCAATCTGCATCGGCATGAGGACGCAGAGGTACTCCCCGGTGGACTCCTATTCCTCCTCAAGCTTCGGCCGCACGACGCATGGCCGGAGGGGCTCCGTGAACTCAATGACGAACCCAGGGCTGTCTATGGCCGACAGAACATCCAGCATGTATCGTCCGTGCAGCCCTACTTCGATGTCGTCGCCTTCGCGGATAAGCTCGACTTCCTCGCGGGCTTCTCCTTCAGTGCTGGATACAGCGCTCATGACCAGCTTGTCCTCGAAGGTTCGGATATCCACGCGGTGCGCGCTATTGCGAGCGACGAGCGAGGCGCGACGCATGGCCTGCAATACCGCGGTAGTCTGAAGCGTCAAGCGGATACGGCCGCCCTGAGGAACGACTCGCCGGTACGCGGGATATTGCCCCTCAATCAAGCGTGTCGTCACGGCAACGCCTCGCGGCGTCACGAACTTGGCTTGCTTGGCAGACAGACGGACCTCGACATCGCCGGCTTCATCGCCCAGCGAGCGAAGAACCTCGTTGAGCGCCCGCACAGGCACGATGGCCTGCATGGCGCCCTGACCTTCCGTGACGGGGATGGATCGCAGCGCCAATCGCGTGGTGTCGGTTGCCACGAGCGTAGCGGTCGCGCCCTCGAAATCGATGAGCACGCCAGTCAGGATGGGACGGCCCTTGTCTTCAGAGGAGACGGCGAAGGATGTCTGCCGAATGGCATTCCTCAGATGCACCTGAGGCACCTTGAAGGAGTTCTCCACCTCAACCTCAGGGAGGCTCGGGTACTCCTCGGGCGGCAGCCCCACGATCCTGTAGTCCGATCCTGGGCAAAACACGCGCGTTGCATGGCTGCGATCCGCCGAGATGTGGACCTCGCCGTCCGGAAGAGAGCCCACAAGTTCGGAGAACAAACGCGCCGGTGTAGTAACTGAACCCGGCTCGGCGACATCAGCCGGGATGGTCATAGATATTCCCAGCTCGAGATCGCTTGCGCTCAGGTGGAGCCCACGATCGTCGGCCTGCATCAAGATATGTGTCAGGATCATGAGCGGGTTGCGTTCTGATACCGCATGGGCCACCACCTGTACGCCGTCGGCCAGTTCCTTGCGGGTACAGACCACTTTCATGGCAGACCCACGCTCCTCAAACACGTCTTCCATCCTTCACCTCCCTGGCTAGCCCGTCTCGCCGCGTGCAGCGCCGAACGCTCGCCAGCATAGTCCTAAGATTCTACACCCAACAACTACTTTCGCCGGCCAGTGCGAGCGTTCCTTCGCGCTGGCCGTGGAACGTGGCCGCGCTCGCGATGGTGTACACTAGAGCCGAAATCCGCGTTCGGACCACCTCCACTTGCGACCTTTCCGTGTCCTGAACCTGCTGAGCGCTCCCTTCGCTTCGCTGCCTCCAGCCACGCGGCTGGCATGGAGCTGGGACATGGCTACCGGTGCATGCGCCGGGGTATACCTCGGCTGCGTCTGGACGTTCGTGGCACGCATTGCGCGCGCCGATATGCGTGCCACTGCCACGCAGATGGGCTGGCTCGCAGCTGCGCCGGCGGTTGGGTACCTGTTCGCTACCGTCTGGGCCCGACAGATGGAGGGCAAATCCAAACTGCCGTTCGTATACTGGACGTGGCTGGTGGCCCGCGGCATGTTCATGCTCGCACCGTTCATTCGTACGAGAGAGCAGTTCGTGCTGCTGGTTTGCCTCACTCCGATCATCTTTTCGGTCTCGACACCCGCGTATACGGCGATCATGCGGGACATCTACCCGGATCAACTGCGCGGACGGCTCATGAGCGCTGTCCGCGTTGTTCTCAACGTTGTCACACTCGGAGCGGCTCTGCTGACCGGTCGCCTTCTCGACTCGGGTCTGCCGTGGCAGACGGCGTTCTTCGTCGGAGGAGCATTCGGAGCACTGAGCGCCTGGACGTTCAGCAGAATCACCGTGCCTTCCTCGGAAGGCGAGACGGGTCCAAAGCGCTCCACCATTGAGTTCTTCCGCGACACGCTGGGTATCCTCCGGCGGAATCCCGGCTATCGGTGGTTTACCGCTTCGGTGTTCGTATACGGATTTGGAAACCTCGTAGCGAGCACCATCTATCCCATCTATCAGGTGGATCGTTTTCACATTTCGAATACTGAAGTCGCCAATCTCCAGAACGTGGCGGCGGCCACCACCATCGCCGGCTTCTTCTTCTGGGGCTGGTTCATGGACAAGAAGGGGCCCCTCTTGACCGTGCTGATTGCAATCTGCGTCGTGTGCACAATGCCCGTCGTGTATGCGCTGGCTCCTCGGGTGGAGTATCTGCGCATTGCAGCTGCCACCGGCGGGCTCGCCATGTCCGGCATTGATCTCGGCTACATCAACACCACGCTGCTCTTCGCCGAAGCAGGCCGTGCAGCTCAGTACCAGGCCCTGCACTCGAGTTTCTTTGGTCTCCGGGGCACCATTGCGCCGCAACTGGCCATCCCCCTGATGCATGCTGTCGGACCCCAAAACGCGTTCTACGTATCTGAAGTGATCATGCTGTGCGGCGTGATGCTCCAATTGTTCTCGATGCGGGATGCCCGCCGCCAGGCCGCCGAGCGTGGTCGAAACACGCCTCCGTCGGTATAATGGCCACCAAAGTGGATCGCCTTGCGGCCTTGCTTGGCAATGTCCGGGGCAAGGCGGCAACTCGCGCCACTT
>JAAYVH010000309.1 GCA_012517255.1 Chthonomonadales bacterium | reverse complement strand
GTTGGTTCGCCCATATAGCGCGTGAGCGTGCTCCGGCTCATATCGGCGTCGCCGAGCCCGCCGGTGATTGAGCCGGCGCGAAGCGCCGTGTCGAAATCAAGGCGGGCGATCTTCGGCCGTCGTGGGCGTGCGAGCGTGCGTGGACTGCTCGGGATCGCCGCGCTTCGCTCGCGATGACGTGGGCGGATCGTCGTCCGCCATGGTGCGCGCGCCGCACAATGCCCGTAGGGGCGAATCAACCGCCTGCCCGACCCGCCATGAGGAGGACCACGGCACTCCGAGGTTGGGTTCGCCCACGCTGATTGGGGACCCCTCTGTGCGTCACGCAAGGGCGTACCAGCCGGTTATGACATACGTGCCCTTCCGGCCAGCATTGGCAGTCCGGCTGATACGCCCCTACAGCATGCGTGCGCGCCCCTACCCATTGGCTCCAGGCCCCTAACGTCATTCCCGCGAAGGCGGGAATCCGTCAGCAGGCCCATTGGCCCCGCCAACGACATGCGGGCATGACAAACACGGGACGCAGCGGTGCTGACGCATGCGAGGCCGGTCATGCGGCTGATACGCCGCCAATGACGGGCGAGCGGTCTATGCCAGCGTGGCGCCGACGCTCGCAAGCCATGCGCGCGCCAGCACCATATGGCCGAGCCCCGTTGGATGCACGCCGTCCGGCGCCAGCCGGTCTCGGCCGCGCAGGGGCAGGACCCGTTCATAGGCGGCCTGCGTGTCCACGACGATGGCGCCCTCAGAGCGCGCCACGCGATCCGCGGCCTGCGCGTACCGGTCGCGCATGGCGCGCATGGCATCGCCTGGTCCGCTCTCAAGGTAGAAGGGCTTCATCACCAGCACGCCCTTCACCCGGCCGCTCAACTGCTTCAGCAGATGTGTAAGGGTTGCCGTGTATTCGTCGAGCGTCACGGGCTTAACGATGGCCGGATCGGAATCAAACTGCCGCCACACATCGTTGATTCCGATCATGACGGATACCCAGTCGGGTTCGAAGGCGAGAACATCCTCGTTCCAGCGCGCCGCAAGATCGCGGACCGTGTTGCCGCTGATGCCGGTGTTGATCAGGCGCAGCGGCGGATCCGTGCCCTCGGACGCCAGGATCCAATCGAGTAGCGCTACGTAGCCGTTGCCGAGACTGTCGTCGGCGCTGTCGCCGTATGGTCGCGCGCGTCCGCAGTCCGTGATGGAATCGCCGGTGAACACGACTGTGCTGCCTGGTGCAATGAACATGGTGCACTTCCTCCCCCATGAGCTTACCCTCACGGCAGGGATTTGCCCGGTGGAGCGCGAATCCGATTAGAGGGGATACGCCATGCAACACATCCTGTGCGCAGCGATCTGGGCGGCGATCATGGTTGCTCAGGCAAGCGCGGCGACCGAGCACATCTACGAACTGATCATCGAGGGCAAGCGCACGGGCTACTGCCGCTACACTACCCGCTCCACGGAGGCAGGGCTCGAGACAAGCGGCGAGACGGTGATCAAGGTGAGCCTCCTGGGTGCGCCGTTCGACATGACGTATCGGTCCGTCGCGCTCCATTCGGCTGACGACAAGCAGCTGTTGTCCTATCGCCTTGAGTTCACGCGGGGCGCCGAGACCGCCTCGTGTGTGGTCACGCCCTCGGGCGGTCAGCTCACCGTTGCAACCACTTCCGGCGACAAGACCACCACCACTACTCACCCTATGGGCCCCAACACGTTCCTGGTGGAGGGCAATATGCTCGACACCTGGGCGCAGATGATCGGCGCGATGGGAAGCACGATGACCTCGGTCACCCTCATCTCGCCGCTCGCGGGCGCCTCCCAGAAGCTGCGCGTCTCGCGACCTGGTCGGATCACCGTCGCGGCGCTGGGCAGGAAACGAGCGTGCGACCGCATCCGCTTCGGCGAAGGCGCATCCGCCATCGAGATGCTCGTTGCGCGCGACACCCGAGAGATCGTCGAAATGCGCGTGCCCCCACAGAACGCCGCCTTTCGGAAGGCAACGGCGGCAGCCCTCCAGGGTCTTGCCACTTACGATCCCGGCGCTCGCCTGTTCAGCATCGTGAACGATCCGCTGCCGGAGCCTGATAAGCTCACGCTCCTCAAGTGCCGCGCGCGCATTCAGGTTGCGGGCGAAAAGCCGTCGGCGACCTCGCTGCGATTGCCCTATCAGAAGTTCACCGGTACGGCGCGCAACGGCCTCGTGGACGGGATCTTCGAGGTGACGCCCTATGCCTACGACGGCAAGAACGCTCCGGCGATGGCTAGTCTGCCCCCCTCGGATCCCAAGCTCGCCGTCTATCTCAAGCCCGAGCCGAACGTAGAATGTGACGATCCGGAGATCAAGGCGCTGGCGAAGGAGCTGACCACGGGCTGCGACACGGCATGGCAGGCTGTGGTCAAGATCGGCGCGTGGGTGAAAGCCAACATCACCTACGCCATCACAGGCTCGGGAGCGCGCGAGTGTTTGCGGGCGCGCAAGGGCGACTGCGGGCCTCATGCATGGCTCACGATCGCCCTCTGCCGGGCTGCAGGCATACCTGCGCGCATCACAGGCGGCGTTCTCTACTCGCGTGCGCTGGGCGGCTCATTCGGTCAGCACTACTGGACCCGTGTCTGGATGGGATCCGACGGCTGGATACCGATCGACACCACAACCGGCGAAGTCGGGACGCTCAGTCCCGCACACATCACGCTGTGGGACCTTGCCGGGCTCGCGTCGCTTGATGTCAAAGTGCTCGCATACGCCCCGAAACCGGAGGCAACCGAGCAGGTCCCCCAGATGCCGCGGCGAACATACCGTCCGAAGGTTGGGGAGACCGAGCGCTGGGTGTTTCAGAGCGACGGGCAGGAGATCGCAACCCAGACCGCCGAGTGCACAGGCGTCGGCGACCAGGACGGACGCTCCTACAGCGACTGGCGCTTTGAGTTCAGCGCCCCGTCCTCGTCCACTTCGATGAAGGGGACGCTCTCCTTGTGGTTGGATGCCGCGCCGCGTACGCTGTCCGTCGAAGCCTCGGCAGGCGGCGCCGCGCAATCGGCATCCTACAGGTTCACGCCCGCAGAGGTCAGCGTGGACCTGAAGATTGGCGAGATGCCGGTGCAGCGACAGCATCGCCTCCAGCCCGGGCAGATGCTGCAGATGAACAACAACATCACGGCGTTCAGTCTGGCCATGCGCTCGCTGGCTCTCAAACCAGGCGAGACGCATACGGTTCCGTTCTTCGCCGCGTCATCGCTCCAATCGCTGGACATCACATTTGCGGTGGCCAGGGAACCCCGCTCGATTGAGGCGCTCGGGAAGTCGGTCTCTTGCCTCGTATGCGAGGTCGAGCCCATCAAGAACCGCTTCTATCTCGACGCGGATACTGGAGAGATACTGCGCGTGGAGACGTTCGACGGCAAACTCGTTATCGAGCGGCGATGAACGACGAGGACCTGGCCACAGGCCATCCGGACCGGACGGCGAGGAGCGACGCCAAACGCTTCTCGGCAGCTTCAGCGCCAGTGATCGCAGTCCAGGGACTCACATGCGCGGGACGGACTGGCGCTCGTCTGAGAGACGTAAGCCTCACGGTTCATGAAGGCGAGTGGCTGGCCGTCTTCGGTCCGACGGCGTGCGGAAAGACCTCGCTGCTACAGGCTCTGAGCGGCGACCTCGCGCCGACCTCCGGCGAAGTCATGGCGCTGGGGGCGCCGCCATCTCTTGCCGCAGCCCGCATTCACTTCGTACCGGAGGAGCCGGTTGCTCCGGGGCGCGTCTGCGTGCGCGATGCGCTGCTGACACGCCTCGGGAGGCGCGGCCATGTCCCTCCTGCCCAACGCGCGGCCCGGGTAGCCGAGGGGCTCGAGGCAGTGGGCATCGCCGAGCTGCGGGACGTGCCCGTGCGCGATCTGACGCACGGACAGCGCCTGGCCATGATGCTTGCCGCCGCCATCGCGGACGATCCGGCTCTTCTGCTCCTGGACAACGCGACGGCGGCGCTGCCCGAACCGGTCGCGGCGCGTGTCTTCGCTTACCTCGACGGCCGCCGTGCCGCCGATGGACTGACCGTCGTGCATGCCACGTGCTCCAGCCATGAAGCGGAACGCGCCGATCGCGTCGCCATTCTCCACGGCGGCCAGATCCTCGTCTGTGAGCCTCCCGGCCAGATCATCCGTCGTCTCGCCGCCGACCGCATCATCATCGAGGCCGACAATCCTGAAGAGGTGCTGCGCACCGCGCGCGGGGTCTTCGACGTCGAGGTTGAAGAAGACGCGCGGCAGTTGCGCTTCTCAGCCCGCGACCCTGTGGAGATGGCTGCTCAGGTTATGCGTCACCCGGCAGGCGGCGCCAGCGTCGTGCACGTGCGCTACGGCACCCTATGGGATGCGTACGCGCGCCTTCTGGCACAGACCAATCGGACGTGACAGGCAGGACCGACGGCTGATCCCGTGGAACTGCGCCTCTGTCAGGAGGCTTGACATGGTGCGTGCGAGCATGGCGTTTGTGGCGATTCTGGCCGCCGGAGCCGCGGTAAGCCACGGCAGGCGGCCAACCGATCGGCGTTGGGAGATCGCCTTCGACTTCGTAGAGCGGTTCTCCGATGGCAAGCCTAGCGGCTCGCCCTCCACGGAGGTCCGGACCGACCGCGCTGGAGGCGTGAATCGCATAGCGATTTTCCAGCATCCGGCGCTCGAAGCAGGCGCCCCCGAGGCACGGCTCACGTTCGCCACGGTTCAGCTTCCGGCTCTCGCAAACGGCGAGCGGCTGCGTCTGCGCCTGTTTCTGGGCATGTCTGACCGTATCGGTCGCGCAGCGGCTTCCGGCGCCGACGGCTGTGAGTTCGCGGTGCGCGTTGCCGATCGCGAGCTGCTGCGCAAAGTGTGGAACGAGCAGAAGTGGTTCGAATGGACCGCCGATCTGACGGAATACGCCGGCAAGACCGTGTCGGTCGAGTTCCGCGTCGGCGCTCGCGCCAACAGCAACTCCGACTGGGCGCTGTGGGGCGAGCCCCGGATCGAGATCGTTGGTCGCCCTTGGAAGCCGCGTGAAGGCCCAGGGTCACCGGCGCTGCGCCTCGATGCCCTTCGCCGCGCAGAAGGAGAGCCCGACGAGGATCGAACCGCGCTTAACCGCCAGGAGGCCTACGGCTCTGCCGTCGTGGCAGTAATGGATCCCTATCTCGATCTTCCGGTTCAGGTGGAGCGGTGGTCGTCGCGTGTGGGAGCTCCAGCCGTTCCCCTTGCGCCGGTGATCGCTGCAGGCGAAGGGCCCGATCCGATGAACCACACGCTGGTTCGGGTGCTCAATCGGTATGGGATGGCCGAAGCGCAGTTCCTCGCCTTTCCTCCGGATGTGAGAGGCGGCGTCTCCGTGGCGATCGGTCGGACAGGCGCGGGAGCAGGCCGCATTGCGACGGCGCCGCTGTCTGCGCCGTCCGTGCGCGAGGTGCGCATCTTCGATCTTCACGGGGTACCGACCGCGTCGTTCGTGCCAGATGCGGCGCTCCGGTCTCCTCTGGCGATCGCTGCGGGACGCTTCCTGGCCGATCGGAAGGGCGATGTGATCGCGGTGCTCGGAGGAGGCCAAGGTCGGCTCTATGACTGGGGCGGGAAGCTGCTGAAGCGGTTCCCGGCGCCCACGACAGCCGCGCCGCTCACGCTGTCGCGGGTTCCGAGCGCAGGGGGAGATCGCCTCCTCGCTCACGCTCGGAATGCCCGGTCCGCGTACCTCATCGCCTTCAGCCCGATGAAGGTGACTGAGCTTCGGACGCCGGCTCAGGCCGAGGGCGTCTATCCCTCGGCGTTCGCGGGCCGCCATCTGGCCACTGTTCGGCACGCATCCGAGTCGCGCGTGACCGTGATCCAGAGGGGCCAACCGGATCGAACCGTGGATGTCGGCATCTACGAGAACCTGTTCTGGTACCAGTGGTACAGGCCAACCAAGGAAGGCCAGCATGTGCGGGTCAGCGATTTCGCGCACCTGCGGACCGATCACGCCACCGATGCCGGTCGCGATCCCGAGATGGCGGCCGATCCGGCTAGCTGGAGCGCGCAGGCGATGATCGCCCGCTTCGGCTCGAAGGGAGGCTTCGCGGGATACCTGACAGACCGACCGAAGCTCTGGGAGCCGTGCTTCACCCATCGGCAGCCCAAGGGCGTCTTCGAGGCGTGGCTCAAGGCGAAGGACCCGTCCACCGGGCTCCATGTCTACCCCATGCTGACGCGCAACGGGCGGCCCGTCGAGTATGGCGAGTTCGGCAACATCGACTTCTACGCCTCGACGTATGCCTTCGGCCTGCCGGCCATTGACAATCTCTACATCCTGCCGCTGCGCCAGTTCTTGCGGCAGCTTGCCGCGCCCTTCCGCCAGCGCCCCGAGCATTGCGCAGGTCTCGAGCCGAACCATGAGCACGAGATCGCCGTCGAGGCCGATGGATCCATGGGTGACTACAACCTCAAGATGATCGAGGGTTTCGCCTCCTACCTGCGGCGCATGTACGGCGGCGATGACGATGCACGCTTCGCATCGCTGGGTGCCAGGTTCGACGAGCACTTCGACGCTCCGCGCAACTGGGAACGGGGCGACTGGGATGCCTACGACACGGCCAATCCGTTCTATCGCGCGTGGATTGGCTTCAATCGCTATGTCGTCAGCCGCCGTGTGGCCGAGACCTTCCGCGAAGCGCTCCTGGCGGGCTTCCCGCCGGAGATCATCAAGTGCCATCAGATCCCCGACACCTATGCTGTGGGCAATCTTCAGGCGTTCAGCGATGTGACGGCCCGCTTCACGCCGATCGATTGGATGCTCAATGCGGGCACCGGCTACGGGTTCACCCGCTACGGCGTCTGGTACAACCGCCCTCACGACGCTCTGCAGGACGCCCATGCGTCGGGCTTCGATGCAGTCAGCATAGGCGAGTATCAGGCACTGACGCCTGACGCAAGGGCGGCCTACGAGCAGCTCCGATTCATGTTCGACAACGGGTGCGTGTCGGCGCATTGCATGCTCTGGCCGGCGGGACACGACCGTGGCTTCAACGACACCATGCATCAGGCATTGGAAAGGCTCATCGCCGAGGATCCGCCGCGCCCCGGACTGACCGGCGGCGTCGGGCAGATCCGACCCTTCACCGATGCCGGACGGCGGTTCGACATCGCATGCATCGGGACAGGGCCGCAGCGGACGGGGCTCCTCAAGAGTCTCAACGCCGACGGTTCGTGGGAAGGCACGGTATACGTCGTTCCCTTCCATGCGCATGTGGAAGTGACCCCTATCGAAGCGCCGCGAACCGCAGAGCTCGATGAGCGGCGCTCGGTAACGGTGGGGCCGCTGGGCGGGCTCGACTCCGGCGAGCAGATCGAAATCGTCGGAAAGCTGCGCGCGGCGTCAAGCCGATCTGAGCTCCGTCTCACGGTCACCCGCGCAGGGCTCCCGTTACCGGGCCTCACCCACGCCTTGCGCGCGACACCAGCGTGGCGGCCTTTCCGCTATGTCCTGCGCAATCAGTTGCCCACCGAGGCCATCAGCATCGAGCTGGCGGCCTCAGGAGGCCGCGTCGAACTCCAGGATCTGCGGGTGACCCGCCAGTCCGAGCAGACGGCCAAGCTCACCAAGGGACGATTCGGCGGGACACGCCATCGCGGCGCGGTCACGTTCGACGTGTTGCGGAACACGCAATGACACCGAGACTGACAGGACTGGTCGGCGTGATTGCCCTGGGTGTCGTGCCGGGCGCTGTGTCGGCGGCTCCGCCCGCGGTGTCCGTTCAGGTGTCGGCCCGACGCATCGGTATGGGCCGCACGCTCGCGGTCACGGCGACCGCTCGCGATGCCAGGGGAAGGCCTGCCTCTGGCCGCCTGCTGCTGCCCTACGTGAACGGCAGGCGATGGGGCTCTCATGAATACGCCGATGCCGCGGGCAAGGCCACGTTCCTGCTCCCCATGCCGAACCCCGGTCCTGCGGATGTGCAGGTCGTTCTCGACGGCGCTACGCGCGCCACCGAAGAGTGGATCTGGGTCGAGCGGCAAGCCGATGCCCAGACCGTGCGCTTTGAGAACACGTTCGATCTGCCCGACACTCCCAAGAGCGCAACGCTCTGGCTTGCCGTTGATGATCGCGCCACAGTGTTCGTCAACGGGCGCAGCGTCGGGACGGCACACGGCTGGGTCCGCGCCTGCACGGTGCAGCAGCGCAACCTTGCTTTGAAGCGGGGCCGCAACGTCATCGCCGTGGAGGCCTACAACCACTCGGGCCCGGCCGGACTGCTCGTTCGGCTTCAATGGACGACGGACCGGGCGTCGGGCATCCTGGTGTCCGACCGATCATGGCGCGCAAGCGTCTCGGACAAGCGCATGCCGTGCGTCAGTGCGGGCAAGGCGGATCAGGGACTGTGGGCGCCCATGATGGAGGACTGGCCCACCGTTGTTACCCGTTCTAAGCTGATGGCCGGCTCCGTCATGCGTCCCGCAGCGACGGCCTCCAGGCCGCTGCGGGTGGAGGTGGTTCGGCGCGCTCTCCATCCGATCCGCTCCGATCCCCGCAGGCTCGTCGGCATCCAGTGGGAGCCGTGGTTCACGCCGTTGAACGCCTCATGGAACACGGCGCAGGCGGTGCCGGTCTTCGGCTTCTACTGGTCATGGAACCCCGACGTCACGCGCCAGCACATGCTCTGGTTCGCCGAAAGCGGGATCGACTTCCTCGTGGCGGACTGGACCAACCACCTGTGGGATCAGACCGCCTGGAACTCTCGGCCCAACCATACGAACGAGATCATCCACTGCACCACCCTCGCCCTCGAGACCATGGCGGCGATGCGCGAAGAAGGGATACCCGTGCCGCGCATGGTGCTCCTCCTGGGCCTGACCAACGGGCCTTCTACGACGATGGAAGCGGTCAACGAAGAGATGGAGTGGGTGTATCACGCCTACGTGCGCAACCCTCGCTTCAAGGACCTGTTCGTAGACGTCGAGGGCAAGCCGCTCATCCTGATCTTCAACGGCGGAGGCCCGGGCTGGCTGCTTGCCAACGGAGACCCGCTCGTTGACGATCGGCACTTCACCATTCGGTGGTGCTCGTCGCAGCACCAGATTTCCCGCGATAACGAGCACGGCTACTGGTCCTGGATGGACGGCGTGCTCGATCTGCCGGTGACGATGCGCGGCGGCAAGCCCGAGGCCATGACCGCGAGCGTGGCCTTCTTCGCACGCGACGGATGGCTTGGCAAAGACGCCTACGGCCGCCGCAACGGCTGGACGCTCGTCGAGACCTTCCGCAAGGCGATTCAGGTCAAACCGGCGTTCCTCCAGCTCCACCAGTATCAGGAGTTTGCAGGTCAGCCAGAGGGGCAGGGGTATGGTCCCAACCGCGATCACTACGTGGACAGCTACAGCCCCGAGTTCAGCGATGACGTCGAGCCAACGTCGCTGACCGCGCCCGCCTATCGGGGCGAGGGCGGATGGGGCTTCAGCACACTCAACCTGATGCGTGCGCTCATTGACCTGTACCGACAGCCTCGGCCCGTCACAACCGTGATCGCCATCGGCCAGCCGCTGCATCGTCAGCACGTCACAGCCAAGGCGCTCACTGTCACATGGAACGTCGTGGGCAAGCCTGCACGAGCGTTCATCGTGACGGCCAGCGGCAGAGATGCCAGAGGAAAGACTGTACAGGTCGTGCGCAGGCTGCCGGCATCTGCTCGAAGCGCCACCCTCGATCTACGCGGCTTGGCCCGCGGCGACGTCACCGTCCGCGTGCGGGGTGTGGGCACCCGGTGCCGATACCGACCCTCGTGGACCGAGGATTCGCTGCCGCTAGCGAAGCCTGTCGAATCCTATGCGGCGATCTCCGTGAGGCTCCGATGAGGTGATGTCGTCCCCTATCGCTTCGTGAGAAGCAGGCTCGCCTCGACGGCCTGGCCTGCCGTGATGCTGACGTCCGACGGCAGCTCAACGCGCACGTCCGTTCCTTGCTCGGTTGTGGTGCAGGCAAGGACATTGCCGGCCGCCGTAACCTTTGCCTCGCTGACGCGCATCCCGTCGGGTATCTGAAAGATCAGCGTCCGCAATCGCACTCGTCCCTGCCGGACCTCGATCCGCTCGTGCTGGATATGACGCGCGCGCTTCTGCGTGAACAGCCCGAACGCCTCCGCCGAGCTGAAGAACGAGCGATGGTCTTCCGGCTTCCAGCGCGGCCGGAATCCGAGGGTTCCGGCAGGACCGTCGTAGACAAGGCCCTGACACGCCAGCAGCAGCGCCCATGAACTCATGGCGCGCGCGTAGAACTTGCCGCATTCATCGTCGCCGAAGGGGTTGCCGCTGTAGCCCCACGACGAGAAGTCCGAAGCCGTCAGGCCCTCACGCAGTCGCCCGTCATACCTGTCGGAGATGGCCCGCGCCACCGTGAGCCCCTGCTGAAGCAGCCCGGCGTAGATCATCGTGGATGCGGCGGCATACTCGAACCCGGTCATCACCTCGTCGGCATACAGCATCTGGTGCTCGGGCTCCGGTCGGCCTCCCTGGGGCCAGGTGATCATCTGCATGCCGGCATCCTCGTCGTGGACGAACTTCCGAGGCGCTTGCGGAATCCCGATGAAGTCGAAACGGAAGTTGCTCTCGTATAGGGCTGCCATGGCGCTCCTGACGTGCGACTCGGGATACACCCGGTCCATGTCGAGCATGCGCGACCACCAGTCTCCCAGGACCTGATCTATGTGGCACCCTGAGCCGTAATCGCGGTAGGGCGTCGCCTCGGGAATCTGGATGTAGTAGCGGCCGTTGAACAGGGCGGCATCCTGCCGTTCAGATCCCGCCCTCCAGATACGCCGATAGCGCTCCGCTATGTCCGGGGCATTCATCGTCGCAGCCATGCGCTCGCAAGCCATCAGCGCCGCGATGTAGAGCGACCCCATCCATGAGGAGTTGCCGCCAAGGTTCTCGTCGAGCGTGTTCCACTGGGGACCCGCCAGAATGCCGTCCTCGTCCGCGTCCCATCTGCGGATCAGGTAGTCCATGGCAGCGCGAATCTTCGGCCAGTGTTGGCGAAGCCACTCGGCATTCGGGCTGAGCAGATGTTCGCGGTACGCGCCGAGGATGGTGCCGCATTGTCCGTCGAAGGCTGGATGGGAGTCGGGCTGACGGTGAGGCACAGCGCCGTCCTCCTTCATCCACCGCAGTTCCTGTTCGCGCATGATGCGCCCGATCTCGGGCCAGAGACGCGCATGCGCCTGGGCGTAGTGCCACACATGGCTGCAGTTGCCTGCGCAGCAGCCCTTGGCCGGACTGCACCCCTCCCATCCGCCAAGGTAGCCATCCTTGCCCCAGAACACCGTCGGGCTGCGCAGAACCGCTACTTGCGACGAAATGCGGTCGAGAAGCCAGACAGGCAGGTTCGATTCATAGAGCGTGTCATGGTACAGGCGCGTACCCTCGAGAAGGTTCGGCAGACGCCGTGCCACATCGCGCACGACGGCCTCCGCGTCGGCATAGCGGTTCTCGTACATGTAGCCCCGAGTCGCCCAGCCGGGGATGTCGCCGCCGTGTACGGCGGATGGGAAGTGCCACGCAAGCACGAACTCCTGAGTGCGCCGCTTGCCCGGCGCGAGCTCGGCATCGGACGCAAGGGAACTGCTGAGCGTCTCGCCCTTAGGAGATGGGCTCGCCTTCGGCGTCTCGGCATGGCAGCCTGAACCCAACGCGCACAGGGCCATGGTGCCCATCTGCGGCTGGCCGTCGCGGGACATGCGCACGATGGCCAGCTCGGGCTCGATGATGGGCTCGTTGATGTTGCCTCCGTAGGCCTCCGATCGATCTCCCTCGATGGGTAGTTCAGGATTGCATCCCACAGCATTCTGCTGAACGGCAACGAACGTCACGCGAACAGGTTGCTTGCCCGTGTTGACTGCCGTAACCCTGAAGACGACACACGGGATGGCCGAGTCGTTCGCGTTGCCCGGGATGAGCGGAGAGAATGCCTCGAGCTCCACCGTGACTGGCAATGCCGGATCCGCGAACGTCCACCAGCCGAAGGGATACTCGCCCCGGAAGCGGACCGAAGCCATGCATGGGTAACCTTCGTCATCGGTCGGACGGAGCGATCGGCCCTGCAGGCGTCGCTGGACTGTTCGCATACCATCTGCGGCGCATCGGATCGCCAGAAAGCTGTTGGGGAGCGCGACCGCTCGATGATTGCCGAATATCTGCCAGTTCGCGAGGCTCCCATCGCCCGACATCTGGATGCATCCCGTGCCGATGCCGCCCATCGGTATAGCTATGGCGCGCAGCGCGGCGCCGGCATACACGCGTGACTTCCCGCGGGCAGCAAGGCGCTTCATGTCGGTAAGCTGCCGACGATGCTCGGCTCGCTGACGCTCGCGCAGCTCTTCCTCGCGCCGCAGCCGCGCCTCTCGCGCCTTCACGCGGTCGGGGTACCGCAGGCGGTGCGTCACCGTTGCGTTCTCGTCCACCTGTCCATCGAGTTCCACATCGTCCATGGTGATATGCCCGAAGCCTCCCTTGTTGTGATCTTCGATGCGCAGATAGACCCGCTTGCCCTTCAGGTGGGGCACGCGCCACTCGACATGACGCATCTGCTCGGAGTTCGCGCCCCTCGCCTCCATGACCTCGGCATCATCCATCGTGCAGAGCGCCACGCGGGTATCGGGATGGCCTCCGCCGCCGATCCAGAATGCAACCCGATCGCCCGTCATGAGCACCACCGGGCTCTCGATGACGCCCGTCATGCCGTCGTCATAGCCGCCATCAGCCAGTTCCGTCGTGCTGAGGTAGAAACGACCTCGCTTGGGATAGGGCGCCCCCGGGGTGTTGCGCGCGTGGTCGCGCGAACTGACAACGGCGCCGAACCGACCGGCCATGACCTTCCAGCCCTGCAGATCGCCGGTTTCAAAGTCGAACCGGGTCTGGCGTCCCGGGCTCTGCACGGCCGGAAGCAACAGGCCGAGTAACCACACCATGCCGAACACGCCATGCGCTGTCATATGGTCCTCACCCCTCCCGATAGACCGCCAGCAGCAGATGCCCGATGGTTCGTCTCAGACGCCGTTGGCGCGTATAGGCCGACCCCCCGGCGGCGCGACCATTCGGGAGGAAAGCCCACATCATGCGCGGAAGCCGCTGATCCATCACCGCTCAAAAGGATCCACGGTCTATCGTGCCGGCATCGAGCCGAGCAGGTCCATCGCCAGTATCCGGTCGGCCAGCTCCATGGTCTTGACGGCGTCGCCGAAGTGGGAGCCGGGAAGAGACCTGCTCCGCACGCAGTCGAGGAACTCCCGGTTCTTGTGGCGGAATCCGGCGTAGCCCCATAGTTCGTTGGACCCGGCCACCTCGCGCGTGTCGTACCATACGCCCGCCGTGTCGCCGTCGGCATAGAGCACGCCCTTGCCTTCGTGCTCGGCCTCGATGCAGATTCCGGGCGCATGCATCTGCACGCGGAAGATGCGTCGGCCGCTAGACCAGCTTGTCAGCACGGCGCCGGTAGCGCCGCTGTCGAACTCGATGAGCACGCTGAGGAAGTTCACATCGGGCACCCGCACGCGCCTGACCACCGGCATGATCTTCCGCGCCTCGCCGCCGCACATCCACCGAATGGTGTCGAGCGCATGGATGCCGTCGTCCATGATGCGCCCTCGCGGGCTGATATCGGGCCGTATGTCGCACTTGTAGAACTCGCACACTGCGTGGGTGATGGGTCCCCGCTTGAGGCACTCCTCACGGAGCATCACCACCATGGGGCATGTGCGACGCTGGAAACTGACCTGCGTGATGCAGCCGTTCTTCTCGGCAAGCAGCGCCAGAGTCCGCGCCTGATGGGCGGTAAAGCCCATGGGCTTCTAGATGTAGAGGTCCAGTTTGCGCTCGAGGCACCAGACCCAGATCGGGTACATGACGTCGGGGTCGCCGATGACGTAGACAGCATCGGGGGCGACCTCTTCGACCATGCGCCGATAGTCGGTGTAGCGCCGCTCGATGCCGTATTTGTCGGCCGTCGTGTTGAGACGCTCCTCGTTCAGGTCGCAGATGCCCGCGAACTCGACGTCGTCGTAGGACGCAAGCGACGGGTAGTGCACCGCATTGGCCATGCTCCCCGCCCCGACCATGCCGACCCTGATCTTGCGTGTCTCGCTCATACTGCCCTCCTGTTGCCGCTCCTGCTCATCCTGCCGGTGTCTGCATGAGCGGGAGTTCGCGTGCGGGTGACTTCTACCGGGTCTCCATTGCCGCCTTGATATCTTCGTCGCTCAGCGCTCGGGCATAGAAGGCGAAGTCGTCGAACGCCGCTGCCAGGTGCTCGCCTCCCGACCAGAGCGGATTGAACCCGAGGCCGACCTCGAGAGATTGGGAACGGACACGCTCGGGGACCGCGACCTCGCCGACCCTCTGGCCGTTGACATAGAGCCGCAGCGACGCTCCCTGCTTGACGGCGGCCAGATGGGTCCAGACGCCGGGCTCCAGCTTTGCGCTCGGCGTGCGCCACGCGCCGCCAGCCTCGATGCGCGCGGATACCTCTGCGCCCTCGACGGTGACACGAAGCGGGTCATCCATGCCTCGGCACCACGCCGAGAAGACCTGCCCGAATCCCCGATGTTCGGGCGACAGGTTGACCCATCCGACGAAGGTGTAGTCGGTCTCCGGGAAGTACGGGATTCGATAGCGCAGGCCGCTGCCTTTGCCCGAGAGAGCTACGGCGCCACGCGCATTCCCGTGCCGATCGGCAGCAGCCGAGACCCCGCCTGAGAAGCTCAGCACGCCGCACGTTGGCTCGCCGGCGCCATCCAGACGGGACGCCGCCATGCATCCGTCGCCCCGAACGGCCAGGAACCGATCGCGTGCCGCCGGGTTCACGCGAAACACCCTCGGGCCGCCTCTGCTCTCGACTGCGCCGGTGGCGTTGCGGACCACCACTTTCCAGTAATACGCGCCGGCCGCCTGCAGGCCCCGATCCACAGTGACATAGGGCTCCGATAGGTCCGTCATCCGCACGGCCACATTGGCAAAGTCGGCATCACGGGCAACGATCAGCTCGTACCTGTCGTCAGAGGCGCCCGACGACGACCACCGGAAGAGGATCGGTCCGGGCTTGCCGACCGCGCCATCGTCCGGAAGGTCGAGGCGAGGGGCTGGCGGGAGCATGTTGGATCCGGGAAGCCACGCCGCATACTCGGTTCCCTTCGATCCCGCGCTCGCGAAATCGCACAGCACCACCGTCTGCCCATCGGTTGTTTCTGCCGACCATGCGCCGATAACCTCGGCGCCGAGACCCTTCAGACGCTTGTCAGGCAGGGGCCTGAGCGACACTGCGCGAACGTCGAACGGCTTCAGATCGGACATCTCGATGGCATTGAGCCCGGTGTCGAAGGCCAGGAGCAGCGGGCCGCGGTGGATCGCTACCTTGCCGCCGCGTTCAGGTCCTTCGCCGAGCGTGAGGCGCGTCGGCATGTCGAAGCCCAGCTCGATGGTGTCGCCCTTGGACCATGCGCGCCGCAGCGCCAGGTAGGCGCCGGGACGCGCCTCCTGCGGCCAGGGCTTGCCGTTGACGCGCACAGCGGTCTTCGCCGACCATGAGGGTATGCGCAGCCGGATTGCGGCGTCTTTGCCGTCGCCGTCCACCATGATGCGGACTCGTCCGTCCACGGGATAGTCCGTCTTCTGTCGCAGCTTCATGCGCCGCTTGCCGCCAAGTGGTACGGACACCTCGCAGGGGCCGTAGAAGTTGACCGCGATGCCGCCGTCGCACGCGGTCACCGCCCACTCGGAAAGCATGCCGAGCGTTCGGGGCGAGTTCACCGAGCAGCAGTTGAGCTCCGGCGAACCCGGACGGTACTGGAACGATATCTGCTGATAGGATGGCGCTCGCACGCCATTCAGCGGCGTGTCATACGTGCACCAGCTCCCTGAAGGGTGTTGGGCCGCCAGTGCCTGATTCCACAGGGTCAGCTCCAGCTCATCCGCCGCCGTCGGATCGCCCGTCAGACGCAGCACGTCGGCCGTGAGGGCCATCCATGCCACGCTGCAGCACGTCTCGATGGAGCCCTGCGCGAAGATGGTGCCGGAGGCCTGCTCGTTGGTGGAGAAGGCGCCGGAAGGATGCCGGTCGAGCTCCCGGATGTTGTTCCAGTGGTTCAGCAGCGCCTTGCGATACCGCTCGTCGCCGGTCGCCTCATAGAGCGTCGCGAACCCTTGCAGAATGTGGAGCGCCTCCCAGCGTGGCCCCGAGGACGGCAACCGCCAGTAGGGAACGCCTTCGACGCCTCCGTTCAGCCAGTTGCCATCCTTCGGCATGTCCTCCTCGATGCCCCGGACCATGGCGAGCCAGCGCTCGTTGCCCGTGCGGCGGTAGAGTTCCGCCATGATATGGATGACCGACATATTGAAGCAGGGATTGCCCGCCTCGATGGGCCTGCGTCCGCTGTCCACGTAGAGCCGGCAGATGCAGTCCGCTGCCTTGAGCACCGCGTCCATGGCCGAACGCGCAGCCGCCTTGTCAGGCTGGTCGTCATACCACATGAGCAGACCCAGCATGCAATGGTAGTGGCCCCATAGGTCGCAATCCCCCATGAGCTGCCGCTGGGTCGGCCACGGTCCGAGATAACCGTCGGCGCCCTGAGCGCCGATCAGGTCACGCACGAATGCCGCCGTGCGCTTCTGCAATCGCGGGTCGTCGGTCATACGGCATGCCTGTACCGCCGAGATGAGGTACTTGCCGGCGAACTCGCCCGCCCATGGCGTGTGCTCGGCGAACGGCTGGCGGCGGTTGCGACGCCGGAACATTTCGATGATGCCCGGGTTGGCGTCCGGCGCGCGCAGTATCCAGTGTTCAGCGTTGCGGGCGATGCGGTCGCCCAGCGGGCCGCTGAAGCGCCACCGGGCGCCGGTCACGGCGTGCATAGCAGGTGCGACGGCCCTCAGAGGCAGCGCGCGGCTTCTCGCGTCTTTTTCCTGCGGCTTCGTGCGCTCGGGCACAGCGAACAGCATCGCCATCGCCGCGATTCCGAGAGTCCATCCCCAGAGATCCATGACTGCTCCTCCTTGGCCTACTCCACCTACCCCGGCATTCGCCGACAGGCGTCGAAATCCCTGCATCGGCGATCATCGGGGGTGCGTGTCACGTTTTGTGGTTGTTCATGCTGTGAATGCGTCTACGGGCTGCAGCGCTCCGGCTCTGAGGGCCTGGTGTTTGCGGGCGACGGTGTGGGTGAGGTTGCCTCCGAGGTGCGCTGCCCGGACGCGCAGCAT
>JAAYVH010000308.1 GCA_012517255.1 Chthonomonadales bacterium | reverse complement strand
GCCCTGAATGGGCGGCACGATGTCCCGAACGGCGACGTTCAGCATCGCTGCGGACGCTTCGGGGGTGTTTGCCTCGACCGGGCCGCTGGCCCGGCCTGAATACGATCGGCCCTTCAGGCCGAACGGCGACGGCCATGATCAGGACGGATGGGCTTGGCGCCGGCATCGAGTCTCCGCTGGTCCGGTTCCTCTGTGAGGCAATGCCGGTTGCAGGATGATGGCCGATCCGCGACGAAACGTAAGCCGAAGGAGGATTGTTGCCATGTCTGTCCCACTGCACCGGCTGGCAGCGTGTGTCGCTCTATTCCTCGCCACCTCCGCCTGTTCGGCGGGCGCTCAGGAGAAAGGACCCAGAATGCTCAGACCCGAGGAGTTTGCGATACTGCCATGGGGATGGACGCCAGGCGATCCTGACCAGCTCGCCGGCATTCGTGAGTGCGGCTTCAACCTTGCCGGATTTGTGGCGGTTGATCATCTGGACCTGGTTCGCAAAGCCGGACTCCAATGCATCGTCTCCGATGGTTCGACGCACGTCGGCGACGCAGAGGCTGCCCTTCCCGAAGATGAGATCGAGAGGCGGGTCAAGTCTCTGGTCGAACGCGTCGCGGGCCATGAAGCGGTGTTCGGCTACTACCTCCGTGACGAACCGGGAGCCGGGGCCTATGCGGGCCTGGGGCGATGGGCCGCAGCCTACGCGCGGCATGCTCCCGGAGCGCTCGCCTACATCAACCTGTTCCCGAACTACGCCAGTCCCGCGCAGATGGGCGCCGCCACGTATGAGGAGTACCTCGAACGATTTGTGGCCACGGTCAAGCCCCGGTTCATCAGCTACGACCACTACGCGCTCATGGATGACGGCTCGCTTCGCGGCGGCTATTTCCAGAATCTCGAAGCGGTGCGTGCGGCGGCGCTCAAACACAACCTGCCGTTCTGGAATATCGTCCTGTCCAACGCCCACTTCCACTACGCCGAACCGACTGAGGGCGGGTTGCGCTTTCAAGCCTACACAACGCTGGCCTATGGCGCACGGGGCATCAGCTACTTCACCTACTTCGCGCCGCATGTCGGCAACTATCGGCTAGCGCCGGTGGATCAGTTCGGCCATCGGACGAAGACGTGGGACATGCTCCGCAACGTGAACCTGCAGATCCACAGCCTCGGCCCGACATACATCACGCTGAAGAGCGTCAACGTGTTTCACCATCCGAACGTGCCGGAGGGTTGCCGGGGCCTGGACACCGCCAGACATGTGGCTGAGGTGTCCGGCGGGGATCTGCTCGTCGGAGAGTTCGAGGATCCGCAGGGCAGGCCCTACGCCATGGTGGTTAACAAGGACCTCCATCGCTCAACGCCCTTCACAGTGAAGTTCAAGCACGGAGGCGCGATCTCGATGATCAGCGCCTACACCGGCTCCGAAGCTCCTTGGACGGGCGAGCAGGTCTGGCTTGCGCCGGGTCAGGGGATGCTCCTGAAGGTTGTGCCGAAGGAATGAAAGGAATGAGGGGTTTGAACACACGATACGTGGAGGCGCGGCAATGAGGCTGCGTTGGTACCTGCTCGTCGCGTGCGTGATCATAGCGGTCGCGCTGGCCGGCGCCGCAACCGGTCGGAAAGCCTATCAGGCTCAACCGCGCAAGCAGACCGTCATGTTGCCCATGACCGATGGAGTCAAGCTAGCGACGGACGTCTATCTGCCCGAGGGCAAGGGGCCCTTCCCCACGTTGTTCGTCCGCACCACCTACAACAAGGATGGCCTCGCTGGACTGGGCGCCGAGGGCCCGCAGAAGGGCTACGCCGTCGTGGTTCAGGACACGCGGGGGCGCTTCGCATCCCAGGGCGAAAACCTGCCGTTCGAGACAGACGGATGGTGGGGCGGCAAGCGTGACGGTCTGGATACGGTGGAATGGATGGCGCAACAGTCCTGGTGTGGCAAGATCGGGACGCTGGGCGGCTCTGCACTGGGAATCACGCAGCTCCTGCTTGCCGGAACGGGCACGAAGCGCGTGAACGCGCAGGTGATCCACGTCGGTGGGCCGCGAGCCTACGGCGACATCGTCTTCAGCGGCGGCGTGTTCCGAAAGTCGCTGGTGGAAGACTGGCTGAGGATCGCCCTGTTCAGTCCCGATGCGCTGAAGCGCTGGACGGTGACCGACATCTACGGCGGCATCTGGCGAGAACGCGACCTGTCGCTGCGCTACGATCGGGTGAACGCCGCGGCCGTACACGTGGGCGGATGGTATGACATCTTTGCGCAGGGAACCATTGATGCGTTCCTCGGCTACCAGAAGCGGGGCGGCCCGGGCGCTCGAGGTCGGCAGAAGCTCATCATGGGACCATGGACGCACGGCATCTTTCAGGACAAGGCCGGCGACCTGACCTTTCGCAACGGCAAGACGCCGCCCGGCAAGGCTCGCGATCAATGGGCGTGGTTCGACCATCATCTGAAGGGCGTGAACAACGGGGTTGATCAGGACCCTGCAGTGACCTACTACACCATGGGGGATGCCTCGGATCCGAAGGCGCCGGGCAACGAGTGGCGGACCTCAACAACATGGCCTCCCGCGGGAACCAGGCCTAAGGCGTACTACTTCGGGGCCGATCGGTCGCTGGGCCAGCGCAAGCCTGCATCCATGGGTGCGCTCTCCTATGTCTACGATCCGCGAAATCCTTGCCCAACCACGGGCGGACCCCAACTCACCATACCTGCGGGCGCAAAGGACCAGCGGCAGGTCGAGTCGCGCAGCGACGTGCTGGTGTTCTCATCAGAGCCGCTGCAGAGACCCGTCGAGGTCACAGGACGCGTCACCGTCCGGCTCTATGCGTCCAGCGACGCTCCGGACACCGACTTCGCGGCCAAGCTCTGCGACGTCTACCCCGACGGTCGGTCGTTCAACGTGTGCGAGGGCATTCTCAGGGCGCGCTTCCGCAAATCGTTCAGCAAGCCGGAGCTTATGGAGGCTGGCAAGGTCTATCGGTTCGATGTGGATCTCTGGTCCACAAGCATCGCGTTCAACAAGGGGCACAGGATTCGCGTGCTCGTGACATCGAGCAACGCTCCGGGTTGGGACCCGAACCCCAACACGGGCGAGCCGTTCCGCTCTTCTTCACGGATACGATCAGCCCGCAACACGATCTATGTCGGAGGGGCGCGGGCCAGCCATGTGGTGTTGCCTGTGATGACGCGCTGATCGGGCGGGCGGTGACCGACGAGCCTGACGAGGTCCGCGAGACTGAGACACTGATCGATCGGCTCGGAGTCCGATGGCCAGTCGCGGGATGGATGCTGTTCGCGACGTGGTTTCTGGGGATATTCGTCTTGCCGTTCGCAGTCGCCGCCGTCGCATTCGTGGCGTGGCTGATCTGGTGGATTGCCGACGTGGTGTATGTGGAGCCCGCTCCCTGGCAGATCGTCACGGGCGCAGCTATGATCGCGATCGGCCTCCTCCCGCGAGGCGGCGCTCTGATCATAGCCGCGTGGGTGCTCTACTGGACGCGTGTGCGCGAGGTCTGATCCGGCGGTGTGCGATGTCGGGTGAAACGTGAGGGGCCGCCGTTCAGTCCTGCTATAATGGCGGACAGGCGGCATCGGCGCTGGTGCAGCCAGAGCGGTCCGCGGTGGAGGGATGGATGAAACGCAAGCGCCCGGGAGCGGAACAGACCGCGGAGCGTTCTCGCAGACTCCGCGACATATCCGGTCTTGCGCTATGCTTCTGCGGTCTCGCCTGCCTCGTGTGGCTCCTCTGGCGTCAGCAAGCTCCGGTGCCGGGCATCCTCGTAGGCGCGTTGAGGCTTCTGGCGGGCTCGGGCGCCTATGTATTCCCCTGCGTGATGATGTTCATCGGCGGCATGATGCTGTTTGGCTGGCAGCGCTTCTCTCTGTCCCACGCCAGCATCGGCTCGGTCCTCGCGTTCCTGACCTTCGCTGCGTGGCGGCACATTGCCGGCGACCCGTCGGGCTTGCCGGCGGACGAGGCCAGCTCCGGATTGTTCGGCTCGTTCGTAGGCGACCCGCAATGGTCAACGGCCTATGTCAGCGGCGCCGGCGGGTATCTGGGCGCGGCCCTCGGATGGGCGCTCACCGGTCTGTTCGGCACGACGGCATCCTATCTCTTCCTGGTCATGTTCTTCCTCATGGCGCTGGTGCTGATCGTGGACAAGCCCGTGAAGGACATGCTCATGAGCCTGAAGCATCCCGCGTCGGCAGGAGCAAGGGCGGTGCGCAAAGGAGTCGAGGCCGTGCGCAACGGCAAGAGCCGCGAGGCCAACGGCAAGTCGGCGCCGGCGATCAAAGGCGTCGCGGAGCCCGGCTCCAAAGGACCCAGCCTTCTCGAGCGGATCAGAGATCAGGAGACGGTGACCGCCGCCGGCGAGCCGAGAACAGAGGGCGGCAAGTCCCGGTCCAGGATGAAGGCTCTGCCCGGTCTCGACGACTCTGTGGAGGATGAGCCGGTGACATCAACCCACGTCCCTCAGCCATTCGACAACCCCGTCTATCCGCTGCCTCCCATCTCGCTCCTGCGCGATGCGCCGGTGGTCGGGATCAACAAGAAGGCGAAGCAGGAGCTTGAGGAGCGCATCCAGATCCTCGTCAAGACGCTGGACGAGTTCGGCATCGGCGCCAACGTCGTCGAGATCGCCCACGGACCGACCGTCACACGCTACGAGGTACAGCTTGCCCCGGGAATCAAGGTGGCTCGCATCACGTCGCTGGCCGATAATCTAGCCATGGCGCTTGAGGCCATCAACGTGCGCGTCGAGGCTCCCATACCGGGCAAGTCCGCCATCGGCGTTGAGGTCCCGAATGCCAACGCGGCGATCGTCAGCCTCAAGGAGTGCATCGAGAGCCCGGTCTTCCGCGACTCGGAGTCCAAGCTCACGTTCGCTCTGGGCAAGGATGTCGCCGGAGAGATCAAGGTGGCGGATCTGGCCCGCATGCCCCATTTGCTTATCGGCGGCTCCACGAACTCCGGCAAGTCCGTGTGCCTGAACTCGCTCATCGCCTCCATCGTGTTCCGTGCACGTCCCGACGAAGTACGGTTCCTCATGGTGGATCCCAAACGTGTCGAGCTGACCATGTGGGAAGGTATCCCCCATCTTGTCTATCCTGTGGTCCGCGAGGTCAAGCAAGCCGCCGGCATCCTCCGTGCAGCCATCATGGAGATGGACAAGCGCTACGATCTGCTGGCGGCGGCGGGCGCGCGCAACATTCAGAGCTACAACGAGAAAGTCCCTGAAGGCGAGCGGATGCCCTATCTGGTGATCGTGATCGATGAGCTGGCCGATCTCATGGCGCAGGCCGGGCAGGAGATCGAAGGCTCCATCGAGCGGCTCGCCCATCTCGCGCGTGCGACGGGCATACACCTGGTCATTGCCACACAGCGGCCGTCGGTAGACGTAATCACCGGCACCATCAAAGCCAACATTCCCTCGCGGATCGCGTTCGCGTGCATTCAGGCCGTGGACAGCCGTACGATCCTTGATCGCAACGGCGCCGAGCGGCTCATCGGCAGAGGCGACATGCTCTTCCTGCCGATCGATGCCGCCAAGCCTGTGCGCATTCAGGGATGCTATCTATCCGAGGCCGAAACCGAGGGCATCGTGGATTACCTGCGCTCGCAGGACTCTCCCGAATACCTGATCAGCCCCGTAGAAGAGAACGCCCAGAGCTCCGGCGGCGACGACAGCCCCATTGACGACGTGCTGTTCGAGAAGGCGGTCCGTCTGGCGGTTACCACCGGGCACGCTTCGGCATCGTACCTGCAGAGACGGTTGCGGATCGGCTACGCGCGGTCCTCGCGACTGGTGGATATCATGGAGCAGCGGGGGATCATCGGACCTCCGAATGGAGCCAAGCCTCGCGAAATCCTCATCACCCACGATGAGATGGAGCGCCTGTTTGCCGACGGCGCATCGCCGTAGGTCAGGATCGCGATCGTCCGATCCTAGAGCTCTTTCTTCCCGACGGCGGCCGTGTAGATCACCCACTGCTCCTTTCGGTTCAGACCGAGAAGGTCGCAGAAAGCCTGATCGCCGAACGCCAGCATGGCGCATACGCCGCATCCGATGGGTTGTGCGCCCAGGTAGAGGTTCTGGCAGACATGGCCCGCGTCTATGTGCATATCGCGGTAGCCTCGGTCGGCGTAGCGCCATGTGACACGGTAGGGCACGCAGACCCACGCGAAGAGCACCGCGCACTGCTCGACGAATGCTTGGCCGGCGCACGCCCGGACGGTCTCCTTCATGAGGTCGGGTATGGCGAGATTCACCGCCACGAGTTGGTGCTCGAGGGCGAGGTATCGCCAGATGCCCGGCTGCACTCCCGTGACGTTCCGCACGATCAGGTATGTCTCAAAGGGATGGCGTGCGCCGCCCGACGGCACGGTCCGATAGGTCCGCTCGGCCGTTCTCGCCTGAACCCCCTGCGTGACCCAGAGCAGCCAGGTCAGTTCAGCGAGACTCATGGGCTCGGATGAGTAGGAGCGCACGCTTCTGCGCGCTTCTATGGCCTCACGCAGGCCCATCGGCGGCACGCTCAGCGAGGCTGGATCGGGGAGACGCAGCACCGGCTGAGACGGATCCCACGGGGCCTCCAACGGCGGTTGCGGCAGGCCCTTCTGCTGATCGCTCGGGCTTCGATCCTGCGTGTCGTAGCTCGTCTCGCGCATGAAGCGCTCACCAATGGTCTCCTCCATGAGCCAGCACCTCCTTCTTGCGGCTTGTGGTTCTGGCGGCAGCATCTCCGGCGCCGAGCCGACCCGGACGCACCCCCAGATCCCCTCTCGACTCTACGCATTCGCCGTCGGGAGACCAGAAACCTTCTGCGCGCGCCTGCGAACGTTGCCAACCATGCGCCGACCATGCGGCTGAGGTAGAATGACGCCGCGCACCCGCGCCGGAGAAATCAGCCTTGAGTTCAGAGAAGCGCTACTACGTTACCACGCCCATCTACTATGTCAACGGTCGGCCCCATATCGGATCGGGCCTGACAACGCTCTGCTGTGATTTCCTGAAGCGGTACCACGCCATGCGGGGGCGCGAGACCTGGTTCCTCACCGGAACCGACGAGAACGCCACGAAGAACCAGGAGGCTGCGCAGGAGGCGGGCGTCGAGGCGCTGGAGTTCGTGACCGGCCTTGCGGAGGAGTTCCGCAGCGCCTGGCGCGCTATGAACTACGCCTTCGACGACTTCATCCGCACCACCGAGCCCCGTCATGTGCGCGCCGTTCAGGAGGTGTTCCGACGCCTCCGCGACTCGGGCGACCTGTACCGTGGCATGTACGAGGGCTGGTATTGCGTCTCAGACGAAACGTTTTTCCGGGACACCGATGTCAAAGAGGATCGCCTCTGCCCGAACGATGAATGCCGCAAGCCGCTCCGCCGCGTGCAGGAAGAGAACTACTTCTTCCGGCTGTCAGCCTACGGAGACCGCCTCCTGGCGCATATCGAGGCCAATCCCGAGTTTCTTCAGCCCGATTTCCGGCGCAACGAGGTGATCGCCTTCATCAAGCAGGGCCTGCGCGATGCCAGCGTAACACGAGCCAACAATGGCTGGGGCATCCCGGTTCCCGATGAGCCCGACAAGGTGATCTACGTCTGGTTCGATGCGCTGATCAACTATCTCGCAGCGACCGGCTGGCCCGACGATGAGGAGATGTATCGCTCTCTCTGGCCTGCCGATGCCCACATGATGGCGAAGGAGATCTTTGTCCGCTTCCATGCGACTCTCTGGCCCGCCATGCTCATGGCGCTAGGCCTGCCGCTCCCACGGCAGGTCTATGCTCACGGATGGTGGGTGAGCTCGGAGGGCAAGAAGGAAGGGAAGCGTACAGGGGGCCTGCCGCATCCGGTTGAGATGGCCGCCGACATCCAGCAACGGGCAGGCGCCGCGTCAGAGCTGGCCGTGGACGCCGTGCGCTACCTCCTGCTGCGCGAGATGGTCTTCCATGGCGACAGCGAGTTCAGCCGGGAGAGCTTCCTGCGACGCTACAACACGGACCTGGCCAATGATCTGGGCAACCTCGGCAATCGCACCGTTGCCATGGTTGGGCGCTACCTAGGCGGCGAGGTGCCCCGTCCGGCGCCGGATCCGGAGGTTGGGGCGTTTGTACGTGCCGCCGTGGAGGACTACGAAGTCGCCGTGCGCGAGTTCCGGTTCAACGCTGCGCTTGAGGCCGCCATGCGAATCGTGGCCCACATGAACAAGGTCATCGAGCACCGAGCGCCATGGGCTCTGGCGAAGCAGGGCAGGACCGAGGAGTTGGCGGACGTTCTCTATACGTGCCTCGAGGCCGTGCGGGTGGTGAGCGTCCTCATCGCTCCCGCAATGCCCGCCACGTCCCAGGCGCTGCGAGCGAACCTGGGTATGGCGGATGCCGCTGAATCGCCTGCGTGGGACGAAGCGCTGCAGTTGGGGCTCCTGCAGCCGGGCACGCGCGTCGCATCTCCGCGACCGCTGTTCCCGCGCATACAGGATGTCGCCCCAGCCCAGTCGGCGCCGAGCCCTGCGCCGTCCCCGGCGCCTGCTGCTGTTGAGAAGAGAGAGGAGAAGCCCATGGGCACCCCATCCACGGAACCAGTGTCGGCTGGACCGGCGACGATCACGTTTGACGACTTCGCCAAGCTCGACCTCAGAGTCGCCAGGGTGGTCGAAGTTGAGCCTGTTCCGAACGCCACGAAGCTCTTGAAGCTGACGGTGGACCTTGGCACCGAGACGCGCACGATCCTCGCCGGCATCGCCGAGATGTATCAGCCGGATGAGCTGAAGGATAAGCTCATCGTGGTGGTGGCCAACTTGCAGCCGCGCAAGATGCGGGGCATCGAATCGCAGGGCATGCTGCTCGCCGCCGATGTGGACGGCCAGGCCATCATCCTGCAACCCGAAACGCAGGTTCCGCCGGGATCCCGGGTGCGATGAGATCACGGTGAGCGGCATCCGATGAACGGGGAATCTGCCGCGGACTCCGAACGGCCGTCGGACCGACGCGGTCGTCCCCTGAATAGGACCGTCAGGGCGCTCGGCGTCGTCAGCCTGTTGGCGGACGTGTCGAGCGAGATGGTCTATCCGATCAATCCCATCTTCATCACACGCGTTCTGGGAGCGCCGGCCTGGGCGCTGGGCCTCATCGAGGGCATCGCGGAGAGTACGGCAAGCCTGCTGAAGCTCTACTCTGGGTGGCTGTCGGATCGGGCAGGCAGACGCAAGCCCTTTGCCGTGGCCGGTTATGCTCTCGGCGCGGTCGGCAAGCCGATCATCGCCATATCGAGCGCATGGTGGCACGTTCTCGGCGCCCGGTTCGTGGATCGCGTTGGGAAGGGGCTGCGCACCGCGCCGCGCGATGCGCTGATCGCGGAGAACTGCGACGCGGATCAGCGAGGCAGAGCATTCGGCTTCCATCGCTCCATGGACACCGTGGGAGCGGTGATGGGCCCGCTGATCGGCTACGTGCTCCTGGCAAGATTCCTCCATGGTCCCCAGAGCGTCACGTTCCCGATCCTCTACTGGGTCGCGTTTGTGCCGGGGCTGTTGGGTGTGGCGGTGCTCTGGCTCTTCGTGCGCGAACGCAAGCAGGCGCCCATTGAGGGGCGCGCTCTGCGGCCGTCATTTGGGGCGCTCAGTCCGACGTTCCGCACGTATCTCGCGATCGTGGCGCTGTTCAGCCTGGGCAACTCGTCGGACACTTTTCTGATCCTGCGGGCGCAACAGGACATGGGAGTCAGTCCCGCCAACGTGTTCCTGCTGTATGCCCTCTTCAATGTGGTGGAAGCCTCCCTCGGCTATCCCGCCGGCATCCTGTCGGATCGCGTGGGTCGTCGCCATCTCATCGCGCTTGGTTGGATAGTCTTTGCGGTCGTTTATGCCGGCTTCGCGGGCCTGACCGGGCCGGTGGCGGCATTCTCTCTCTTTGTGCTCTATGGGTTCTACACCACGCTGACTCAGGGGCTGCAGCGCGCGATGGCTGCGGACCTTTCGCACCCCGATCGGCGCGCCACGGAGATCGGGGCATTTCATATGGTGGTTGGGCTCGCAGCGCTGCCTGCATCGCAGTTGGCGGGCATCCTCTACGGTCTTAACAGGTCCCTGCCGTTCATCGTAGGGGCCGTGTGCGCCGGGCTCGCGGCCCTTGCATTGCTGGCAACGCGCCTTGACACTCCGCCGCAGCCGTCGGTAGACTGTGGCTAACGACCCATGCCTACCCGCCACCGCGATTTTCGTCGTCGTCGCCAGCCACAGAGTGACTTCTGGGGCACGGTTCGATTCCTGCTGTGGCTGGGTTTCTTCGGCATTCTCTCCTTTGCAGTCGGCGCTCTGGTCATAGCTCGCGTAGCGTTGCCCGGCGCAACGAAGAAGCCGGTCCGGTCCCCTGAGCCATCCTCCGGCGCGCCCGCACCGACGGCGCCGCCAACTACGTCGCGCGCCGTCCCCGATGAGGACACCATCGTCGAGCCGGTGCTGCCCGGCTCGGCGCAACGATCGTCCGTCCGCACGTCTGACGAGACCAGAACGATCGTCGAGCCGAGCAGCCCTGCTCCGCGTCGGCGAGAACCGCGCCGTGAGACAACGCAGGAGACCCCACGGCGCGACACAACGCAAGAGACGCCGCGCCGCGCGCGACGAGAGCCCGAGCGCCGAGCGACCGCCGACACCGCCGAGGAACCTCGCCGATCCACGGCTTCGTCGTCTGATCGGACCTCTGAACGTCGCGAGCGGACCGGCACAGCCTCGTCCGATCGGCAGCCGGAGATCCGGCGTACAACCCGCGAAACGCGCGCCGAGGAGCCGCCGACGAGGGTGCGAGAGAAGCCGAGAACTCCGCCCGCCGAGCGTTCCGAGCGCCGCAACGGCGGCATTCAGCGCGGCGAAACCATCGACTGACCTGCGGTCGCCCGTATGCGCATCGGCATTCTGGGGGGCACCTTCGATCCTATCCATCACGGGCATCTCTTCATCGCCGAGGATGCCCGGGCCCGTCTCGGACTCGATTGCGTCCTCATCACTCCCAACGGCGTGCCGCCGCACAAGAAGCCCTACAGCGTGTCGCCCGCGGAGCACAGACTGCGCATGGTCGAGCTCGCTGTCGGGCGGTCGAGCACGCTGATCGCCGATGACAGCGAAGTGCGCCATGCAGGCCCATCGTATACTGTCGAGACCCTGCGCGCGCTTCGTCGCCGCGAACCGGGCAGTGACTTCTGGTTCATCACCGGCATGGACGCCGTTGCCGAGATTGCCTCATGGCGCGAGCCAGATGAGGTGCTTCGGCTCTGCCACATGGTTGCCGTGAGTCGACCGGGGCACTCGGCGGCAGATTTCGAAAGAGCGGTGCCCGCCAGCCTCCGCGATCGCATTGAACTGCTTCCGACGCCCGAGATCGGCATCTCATCTACCGATATCCGTGCGCGCGTAGCAGCAGGTCTGCCCATTCGCTACCTCACGCCCGACGCCGTCGTCGAATACATCCACCATCACTCGCTGTACCGCGGCGCATAGCCGAAGGCCGCGCCCCATCGCCCTGCGGGTACCATAGAGCGAGGGTTGCGGCACGACCCGCCCCACAAGCATGTTCAGGAGGACTGCCCCATGGCGCATGTGTTCACAATGCCGATGCTCGGCAACACGATGGAGGAAGGGACGATCGTCCAGTGGTTCAAGCAGGTGGGCGATACGGTGAAGAAGGGTGAGCCTCTGCTGGAGGTTATGTCGGATAAGGCCAACTTCGAGGTCGAGGCCGAGCATGACGGCGTCCTGCGGGCCATTCTTGCCGAGGCAGATGCGACTGTGGCCGTCCACGCGCCCATTGCGTTGATAGGTACGGCGGACGAACCGATAGATGTGGCAGCCGCTGTCGGCGGCGCGGCGCCGTCGCAGGCAGCCCAAGCCCCCGTTGCCGAGGTTCCTGTGGCCGCAGCGCCGGCCGCAGCGGCTGTGCCCTCCGATGGCAAGGTCGCCGCGTCGCCTCGAGCGCGCAAGCTGGCCGAGGAGAAGGGCGTGGACGTGGCGACGGTCGCAGGCTCCGGTCCGGGAGGACGCGTGCTGGCCGCCGATGTGGCTGCTCACGAGGCGCAGCCGGCGGTCCGCGCAACTCCGCTCGCGGCCAAGCTGGCCGACGATCTGGGCGTGAAGCTCGATGCGCTTGGCGCTCAGGGCAAAGTCACAGCCGAGGATGTACGGCGCGCCGCCGAGGCCGCCAGGCCCGCGGCAGCGCCTCCTGCGCCGAAGGCTGCCGGCGAGCCGGCGGTGGCAGAGATCATCCCGTTCAAGGGTCTCCGCAAGCTCACCGCCGACACCGTGACCCGCTCGCGGCAGACCGCGCCGCACATCTGCCTCAACATGGAAGTGGACATGACAGCCGCCAAGGCGCTGCATGCACAGCTCGTACCCAGGGTGCAGGAGACCTACGGCGTCAAGCTGACCATCACCGACCTGCTGGTGAAGGCCGTCGCCAAGGCGCTGGCTGGCCATCCTCTGTGCAACGCCGCCCTCATCGGCGACGAGATCCGGCTGTATGCCGATCGTAACATCGGCGTCGCCGTCGCTGCCCCCAACGGTCTGGTGGTGCCCGTGATTCGGCAGGCGGATACGCTAACGCTCCCCGAGATATCGGCGCAGCTCAAGGGGCTGGTAGCCCGCTGCCGCGAGGGCAAGCAGACGCAAGAAGACATCGCCGGCGGGACGTTCACCATCACCAATATCGGCATGTTCGGCGTCGATTCGTTCGACCCGATCATCGTCCCGCCGCAGTCGTGCATTCTGGGGGTCTGCCGCGTGGCTGAGAAGCCCGTCGTGGTTGATGGGCAGATCGTCGTGCGCTCCATGATGAACCTCTGCCTGTCGTGCGACCATCGCGTGCTGGATGGCGTGCCTGGCGCTCAGTTCCTTCAGGCCCTGAAGGGCCTGCTCGAGAATCCGCTGCTGATTCTCGTCTGAGCCGACGGACTGCGGACGGAATGGACGCCATGAGTCAGGCGGACCCTCCATTCCGTCCGTCGCATCTATTGTCGCCGCCCGGGCGCTCGTCGGTCTTGCACCGGCATCGGCAGAGGCGAGACGCCGGGAAGCGAGGAGAGCGATGAAGTATCCTCGGTGGGCGCTGGCGATTGTTCTACCGCTGGCGCTCTGTGTGACAGGGCACGCGTCCCCCGCCACCCTTGAGACCCGCGGCTTGCGCATATCCATAGATCGGGCGTCGGGGGACATTGTCTCCCTGACGGCGCACGGTGTCGAGATGCTCGCTCAACCCTCGCGACAATGGGTGGTGCGCCTGACGGATCCGGCCTCTCGGCAGTCGCAATGGCTGGATAGCGGGCACGCGAGAGCGACGGAGGTGAGCGTCGGGGCAGGCCTCATCCGCGTTCGCTCGATCTTGCAGGACGCCGGTGTCACTGTGGAGGCCGTCTGGAAGCAGGACGCATCCGGCGGCCTCACCGCGCGGTGCAGCGTGTCGGCTCCGCCGAAGGCCATCCTCGAATCGGTGACATGCCCCGTCCTGAAGTTGCGCGCGACCGTTGACGGCGATCGGGACGCGACGCGGCTGTTCATGCCCGGGGGCGACGGGTTCATCGCAACCCACGCGGGCATGGTGAAGAACCCCTGGGCAGGACGATCCTACCCGGGATGGGCCTCGATGCAGTTCATGGCGCTCTACGGCGCGCGGGGAGGCCTCACCGTGCAGGGGCGGGACCGGCAGGCACTGCCGAAGGCCTTCGAGGCGCCCTACGACGCCGGCTCCGATATGGTGGAGATGCGGATCGTGCACCATCTCCCGTTCGTGCTTGGCCGAGCCTTCGCAACCCCGACAGCGCTGCTCTCTGCGTGCGGACCATCATGGCAGTCGGCCGCCGATATCTACAAGCCATGGGCTCGGCGGCAATGGTGGGCACGACGGAAGACGGGCGACGCGGCCCCTCCGGCATGGCTGAGTACGGGACTCCTGACGATGGGAGGTCACCTGCGGCCATTCGGCATGGGCAAACGTCCCGTCGAGGCCGACCAATGGCCGGAGGTGGTCCGCCGACTGAAGGAGGCCTTCGGAGCTTCCGGAGTGCTCCTCGACCTGCGCGAATGGGAGCATGACGGCATCTACACGTCGCCGTTCTACTTCCCGCTCTATCCTTCCGATGAGGAAGTGAAGCGGATCCTTGCGTCGGTCCGGCCGCTGAACGCCCGCGCGACGGCTATGGTGTCCGGCCTGCAGTGGATGATTGAGCGGAAGGCGTACACCACGGATACGTACAACGTCACTGCGTTCGACGGTCGAGAGCGCTTCGAAAGAGAGGGCCGGCAGGTTTGCGTCATCGGCCGCGACGGGCAGCCGGACATCGCCGAGCCCTACTTCACCTGGGATGGCGCGAAGGCCCGCATGTGTCCGGCTCATGCTTTCACGCAGGCTCACTTCCCGGCCACGGCGCGGCGACTGGCCGAGGCGGGTTTCGCGATCTTTGAGTTCGACCAGATGAACGGCGGGCAGTGTCCGCCCTGCTACAGCTCCGATCACGGCCACGAGCCGGGACCGGGACCCTGGATGCGCGAGGCCATCAGCCGATTCATGGCTGCCACTCGCAAGGCGGGCCGTGCAGTGAGCCGCGAGTTTGCTACCTCCCTCGAAGATCCATGTGAGGTGTATCTGCCGCATCTCGACACGTACATCAGCCGCGCTGGCCACACGT
>JAAYVH010000307.1 GCA_012517255.1 Chthonomonadales bacterium | reverse complement strand
GTAGGCCCATGCGTGGTGCACACGCAGCCCGCCTTGATTTCGACACGGCGCTTCGCGCCGGCTCAATCACCGGCGGGCGATGTTCGTCCGGATGGTGGGCGGGCGTTCGGCCCGCAGGGCCTACGATCGCGCGCAGCACAATGCCCGCAGGGGGCGAATCAACCGTCGAGCGGAACCATCGCGAAGAGGAACGCGGCGGCGCGCGGTTGGTTCGCCCAGACGGAGGAGGCGTCGAGTGTCCGCGAGGACTACGCCTTTCTCAGGTACTCCTCCGGGAACCGCCACGGCGCGCGATAGACCGGTCGCGCTGCGCGGGCGGCCTCGCGGTCCCCCACGATCTTCTCGGTCTTGGGGTCGAACCGAACATCGCGTCCGATGACATAGGCGACGTTGGCCAACGTCAGGGGCAGATCCACTCGCCAGTGGTAGTTCACGCTGCAGCTCGGTTCCTTCCGCGATTTGACGCAGTCGAGCCATTCGCGCTCATGCCCCGGCGACGGCGGGATGCTCTTGGGCGGCGCTTCTTTGTCCTTGAGCAGGTCGCCCTCGGGGACGATCTCGCAGCGGCCGTAATCGGCGATGAGCGTGCCGTTCAGGCCGTGGAAGTAGATGCCGAGCCTGCGCGCCGGCGTCCCTCTGCCGAAGTCGAACGCGAAGCTGTTGCAGCAGCTCATGGCCCATGTCATGGTAACGCCGGGATAGCGCCAGATAACCTCTTGTGTATCCGGCGCATCGCCGTCGCCCTTGATGACATAGCGCCCTCCCGTGCAACTGGTAAGGTGCGGCACGCCAAGATCGAGCGCCCACACGGGCAGGTCAATGATATGCGGCGCCATGCCGGGAGTCCATCCGCCCGTGTAGCGGAAGAACGAGCAATGGTAGTAGGCGTCGGCGAAGAGGAGTCGGTTGAACGGACACTTGGGCGCGGGGCCGCACCACCTGTCCCAGTCCACTCCCGGCGGCGGGTCCTCTTTGGGAGCATAGCCGATGCCGTCCGGGCCCTGGTTCATCACGTTGAACGTGCGGACGACGCTGATGGGACCCAGCTTGTCAGATCGGATCCACTCCACCACCCGGCGGTAGTTTTCCGTTGCGTGGATCTGCGTGCCCACCTGACTGACGCGCCGATGCTTGTTCACCGCGTTGCGCACGGCAAGCGTCTCATCGGGATACAGGGTCATGGGCTTCTGGACATAGATGTCCTTGCCCGCCTTGCACGCATCTATGGCCATGAGGGCGTGCCAGTGGGGCGGTGTCGCGATGATCACCGCATCCACGTCGGAGCGCGCCAGAAGCTCCCTGTAGTCGTTGTAGCCCTTCGCCGTGGCCTTGAAGCGCTCGACGAGCGGATCCCTGCGACTGGCAGCGACATCGCAGATCCCCACGACGACAACGTCAGGCTGACTGGCGCACGCGTTCAGGTTCGCCTGTCCCATGCCGTTGACGCCGATGGCGCCGAGGGCGATCCGCTCGGATGGCGCGACGGCTCCGTCTTTCCCCAGAGCGGACGCAGGAACGACAGTCGGGACTGCCACAGCGGTCGCAGCGGCGGTCTTGATGAAATCGCGGCGTGAGCGCTTGGCGCCGGTTGTCGGTGTGGTCATGGTTGGTGCTCCTTGTGAGCGTGTTCGCAATCTATGGAACCGATGGCGGTCGGCTGCGGCCTCGCTTCATCACCGCAGCTTCCCCTTCGCGTAGGCATTCCACATGGCGCGGCAGATGTCCTCGGTCGCCGGCTCGCCGCCGTGAATCCAGAGTCTCCAGCGGAGGGTGAGGGGCTTGCCGGGCTTCAGTTCGTAGCGCGTGTTGGCTGCCGGGAAAGTCGGCTGGAACCAGTTGAGCTCCGGGTACTGCACCCAATCGCCGGGAAAATCGGGATTCTCCGGATGCTGCAACACCACGACACCCGTCGCCGATTTTCCTCCCGCAAACGTGCCGTGCATCTCGGCCCATGCGCCGCGCGGCTTGACCGTGGCAGGGTCGGGGTGGAAGGTGATCTTCTGGCCGGTGTTAGCGTTCATGCGCATGTTCAAGCCGCCATAGGCATTGGTCCCGCGCCGGGCGATGCTGACGCCGTCCTTCAACGCTGCCATGCGGAAGGTCAGATCAATGACTCGGCCCTTCTCGGAGGATGCATAGGCCCGTATGATGGCAAGTTCGCGCACGATGGGCTCGCGATCTTCCCACTGCCACAGGCTTTCGGCCTGGACCTCAGCGAACCCGGCCCCGCTGCGCACCTTCAGCTTGCCCGTCGGCCTTGCGAAAACACGCTGGAGAGCATGCAGATCGCCCATCTGGTCGCCGTACTTCGTCTCGGGCCATGCCCAGTAGATGCCCCGATGATGGGGATGGTCTATGGGCAGATCCTTGGTGAGCTCCTCGCCGTCGAAGCCGTAGAGCGGGTGGATGTAGTCGCTCCGCGCGCGTGCATAGATCAGATTGGGCTCGGCGATCTCCTTGAGCCGCTCGCCTGGCTCGATGGTCCGGTAGTTGTAGCGGAGCACCGGCCTGCCGCTGTCGGTGATATCCACCTGACCGTCGGGGGCCACACGGGCTTGCATCCGTGGCGGAGCCTCCATGCGAACACAGCAGAACGCCAGACTGATGAGCAGCCAGAAACGCAGGTCCATCATGTGCAGTGTATCAAGGCTCATAGTGCAGCATTCCTCCTCGATGCCCGATTCTGCACCGATGACGCGTATCCCTCCCGCGCGCTCCAACGCCGATGCCGGCGAAAGCGACGGCTAGCCCTGGGCTGACTGGCGCAGTCGTTCCGCCGCCTGCTCGGCGGTGATGTCGCGCTGCGGTTCCGACAGCATCTCGTAGCCCACCATGAACTTGCGGACCGTCGCTGACCGCAGCAAGGGCGGGTAGAAGTGGGCATGGAGCTGCCAGTGCGGCGCGTCACCGGTGTCCGCCGTAGGGGCGCCGTGCCAGCCCATCGTGTAAGGGAACGAGGTGGCGAAGAGCCGATCATAGGCTGTGAGGAGCGTCTTGAGGATCGCCGCCAGCGAGCGCCGCTCGGCGGGCTTCAGATCGGGCATACGCTGTACGGGACGTGACGGGATCACGAGCGTCTCGAAGGGCCACATGGCCCACCAGGGAACGACAACCGTCCAATCGTCATTCTGCGTGACCACTCGCGCGTCGACGGCGCGTTCGGCCTGCAGATAATCGAGCAGGAGCGCCGTTCCGTTGGCATGCCAGTATTCGCGCTGGCGAGCGTCTTCCCTCTCTGGCTCTGTCGGAAGGAAATCGGTCGCCCATATCTGTCCGTGAGGATGCGGGTTCGAGCAGCCCATGGTGGCGCCCTTGTTCTCGAAGACCTGCACCCAGCGATACGTTCGGCCAAGCTCCGCTGTCTGATCGGCCCACACATCTACGACAGCCGCGATATCCTCGACCGGCATGTCGGCGAGCGTGAGATCATGACGGGGCGAAAAGCAGATGACCCTGCAGGTTCCTCGCACGCCCGACGCACGAAAGAGGGACGACGGCGTCTCATCGGCCATCGCGGGTGCATCTGGCAGAACCGCCTGAAAGTCGTTGGTGAAGACGAACGTCGAGGTATAGCGCGGATTCCGGGCGCTTCCGGCGCGAGGGTTGCCCGGGCACAGATAGCAGTCGGCGGCATAGGGCGGCCTGTAGACTGGCGGCAGCGGCTCCACCTGGCCCTGCCACGGCCGTCGGGCCCGGTGTGGCGAGACGAGGAGCCACTCACCCGTGAGGGCATTCAGCCGCCGGTGCGGCCACTGTGCGAGGAGCTGCTCGTCTGCCATGGCAGTGGGAGTCCTTCCGTGTCGTGTGGGTTCGGAGAGATTCTACCCTTCGGGATGGGACCATCCGCGGCAGCGACGGTCTACGCCGTACTCGCATGGGCACCCGTAACGTGCGCACCATGGCGAACGACGGGCCGTCACGTCATCGCGAGTTCGGGCTCGGCGTGGCCGCGGTGGGTGAATCAGAAAGCGTAGAGTGCTTTCTTAGGAGTTCAGACGCGGCGTGGCCGCGGTGGGTGTATGAGAAAGCGTGGAGAGCTTTCTTAGGAGCGCAGCGAAGCGATCCCGAACAGCTCACGCCGATCGGCATATAGGCCTCGCCAGATGAGATCTCCGAAAGCCCTCGGGATTGCTTCGCTTCGCTCGCAATGACGTGTGAGCGCCGCGCGCGGCGGCTGGTACGCCCGGTTCGGACAAGCCGCTGCGTCACCGGTTGAGCCGGGCGAACCAACCGCGCGCCGCCGCGTTTCCCTTCCTGGCGGTTCCGCTCGGCGGTTGAATCGCCCCTGCGGGCTCTCGGAGTCCTCCGTCGCGAAGCGACGACGGATGGTAG
>JAAYVH010000306.1 GCA_012517255.1 Chthonomonadales bacterium | reverse complement strand
GTGGAGAGCGCCCCGGCGGTTGAGTAGGTCGGCGCGGAGAGCGCCCCGGCGGTTGAGTAGGTCGGCGCGAGGAGCGCCCATCGCACGAAGTGCAGAGTGACCGCCGCGCCGACCGTATCGAAACCCCGGGGCCGACGAAACGGAACAATCACAACGACGCCCGCCTGGATTTCGACACGAGGCTCGCGGAAGACCCCGCAAACCGATCGCCTCCATCCCATCGGTCTAAACGCAGTACATGGCGCGCGAGCCTCGGCTCAATCACCGGCGGGCTTACGCCGTCCATCGCGCGAGCCTCGGCTCAACCACCGGCGGGCTCACGCCGTCCATAGCACGAGCGGGCACGACCCCGGCGGGCGGCTCTTCTTGCTGGAAGCGTCGCGACAGAGCGGGCTTCGTCACGCGCCCATTCGGAGCCACTGGGTCAGGAGAAACCAGACGCGCTCGATGAACACGCTCATGCGGGTCATGATAGCGTTGCTGAAGAACACGCCGAACGTGAGCATGAGGAACACCCGACCGATACGCGAGCTCGTGCGCAACACGGGGTGCCTCTGCTCGACCGAGAAGAAGAAGTAGGAGAGCACGGCCAGCATCACCACGACGAACACGGTGTTGCTGACGGGGTTGTTGAACGCGGTCGCCTCGGCTGCAGGGACATAGGGTGACTTGAACGAGGCGATGATCTGCGGCAGCTTGTCGTTGATCTCCGCCTTGAATGCGAGGCCGGCGCCGGCCCCGATGGACAGACCCATCACGATGCGCGAGAGCCACACGGTCCTACGGTGGTAGAGCCCGTACCAGAGCAGCCCCAGCAGCAGTTCCGTGAGCGCGAGGGCGACCATGCCCCAATGCCCCTGCCCCCAGCCTTCCGTCAGCGGGTTCCACCACTTCGGGATGATGATGTCGGTGATGGTGGTCGCCACGCCGAACCCTATGCCCAGTCCCAGCAGCGTATGCTCGGCGAAGCGATAGGCCCGGTTCTCGCGGAAAAGGAACGAGAAGATGGCCAGTGTCGCGACGGCTCCGAGCCATATGGTCAGGCCCTGATAGGAGAATGGGCTGACGGGATGGGGCAGCCAGCCGGTCATGCCTGAGCTCCGCGGCTCAACCGACGCTGCGCGAGCGCCGACACGTTGGCGACGACGACGAGGACGATGATCAGCAGATGACCGAACGATTGCGCCATGATGATCTGCACGCCTCGTCCGGGCCGTTTGACGAGCATCTCGTATTCAGCGCCGCCCCGAGCGCCCACGAGCATCCCGACGATCTGCTTTGAGTCGATGTAGGAGTATGTGGTGGTTGAGTTGATGGCGGCGATCCCGAAGACCACCTTCGTGCCGTAGACCGACTGGACGAACTGGATGAACTCGCCGATGGGGTTGTAGCCGATGGTCACGATCAGGGCGAAGTCCGTGGCATTCCGAACATGTCGCAGGGCGGGAATCTGTGTCACGGGCGTGCCGCGCACGTCGCTCTTCATGTAGCCCGGGAAGTCGCGAGCCATGGACTGGACGCCGAACGCCAGCGCACCTCCCGGCACTTTGTAGCCGAAATCCACCCAATCGCGTCCATAGACGCGGCCGTGACGCCTGGCGGCGGCCTCGATGATGCGGTTGTAGAACGGCGGCGAGGCGGGATTGGAGGTCCATATCACGAACGGCTGTCCCCGTCGCATGAGATGCTCGATGACGGCATGGCACTGCCCCTCGCATTCGCCGATGGTCCCGGCGTCCCAGGTGCTCTGGACCATGACGAGCTTGCCGGGCGGCACGTTCTCCACGGCCTCGTAGGCTCCGAGCGTCTCGATGGTCGGCGGAATCGGCATCCGCACGCGCACGAACACCGGGATGGCCACCGCTACCGCCAGCGTGACGTAGAGGATGCGGTTGTCAATGCGCTGCAGGCGGTCGGCCCAGATCATTCCACGCTCCTCATGGCCGCCCTGTCCATGCTCAGCCACACGCGGAGGGCGGTTGCCAGCGCTCCCACAAAGATGCCGAAGTTCACGGCCCGCACCACGGCATTGTTGTTGACGAACAGCACCCACGCCATGATCTTGGGGATCTGCAAGAACGGCGGCAGGTTCTGCGTCAGCCAGTTGCCAATGGGCACCTGACCGAGCATGATCAGCAACGCGGATGCGGCCAGCAGCCCTCCCTCGAAGCTGCGCACGCGGAAGGCGCGATAGGCGGCCGAAACGAGATAGCAGGCGAGCAGCGAGAACATGGAGGAGCCCAGCGGCTGGAACAGGCCATAGAACATGAGGTCATAGCCCCGCGTGGCCCATGTGCGAGCGTCCGGATGCGTGCGAGCGTAGACCGTGAACGAAGCCATGGCGATGGCCGCAGCAAAGAAGGCGATGCTCTCGGTCCAGCCTTTCTGCAGCGCAAACACCCGCTTGCCGTGCACGCGCGCGAGACCGATGAGCCCGAGGCCCACGGCGAACGCGCCGATCACCACCAGAATGTCGTCCACCTGCATACGAACGTCGGACAGGATCGTGGAGGCCGGCTTCGGGCCCGGCACGATGAGCGACGGATTCACCATGGTGAGGCGCGTCTCGGGGAACTGCAAGGGAGGCCGCATAGATGCAACACGGGTGCGCCCGTCGCTGTCGGCGAGCGTTGCCAGAGCGAGCAGGCCGGGCCGGTCCCAACCGATGCGGATCTCTTTGAGGGAGGCGCCGTCCGGCAGATCGAGCTTCACCGGATCGGTCCACACGCCGTTGACGGTCATCCCGTCATATCGGAGCAGCGCGGTGGTGATTCGGCGGGCGCCCGAGGCGTCGTGCACGAGCGTCCAGAGGACGGTGCCCTCGGCGGTCGGTATGGCATTGACACAATCCGCGGTCCAGCCGTTGAGATTCTGAAGGCCCACCGCGCCCCGCTTCGTCCAGCGCAGCCCATCGGGTGACTCGGCGTAGCAGACGGTGCCCCGGTCGCCCTGCAGCCCGACGTACCACATGCGCCATGGCGGATCGGCATTCGGGTCGTTGACCACCGAGGCCCATCCGATGCCCGACGAATCGGGCTCGCCCGGCTTGCCGTCGCCGAGGACAGCCCTCGGCTCAGGTCGCCAGCGTCCGTCGCGCAGGCGCGCCAGGCATACGCGAGGCGTCCGATCGTCCCATCCCAGCCCGATGTAGTACATCCGATCGGGGGGAACGAACTGGGGAGCCCGCGCGCCCCGATAGTCGTCGTGGCGGGCGAAGTGGGACGTGACGATGGGCAGGCGCGGCCCGGAGCCGTCCTCGGCAACGCGAAGGATGACGGGACGGCGATCGGTTCTGATGGCGGTGTAGGCGATATACCGGTCGCCGCTCGCCTCTTGCCTCTCGCCTCTCGCCTGGACGACGGTTGCCGCCTCGACGCCATCGGCATCGGGAGCGCCGCCAATGCGGGGCGGCAACATGAACTCGAGCACGTAGTAGAGCCCGGCGAGGAACGTGACGACGACGATGATGCGGCGCTTCACGGCGCTATCGGCCCAGCAGCCCTACCAGCGCATTGAATGCGCCGGAACTCGCACCGTTGAACTGCGCAACCGTAGCGGCCACTATGCCGGCGATGAGCAGCGCTGCGACAACCACCTTGCCGAAGTCCTGCCCCGAAAGGCTCCCGAGCATCGTAGGCTCACGCGAGATGTACGCGCTGGCGGCGTAGAGCTCCTCGCCGAAGATGGTGTAGTCGCACGCCGCGATGAAAAACGGGACCTGGAAGAACGAGTCGGTCGCGGCCACCTGGATCGCGCCGATGCGCTGACCCGTCTCGGCTAGCAGAAGCGACTCAAAGCCGTAGGAGCCGAAATAGAACGCCGCGCCGACCTTCTCGCGCTCCATGATCCCCGTCACAGCGGCGGCAAACGCGTTCTGATCGCCGGAGAGATAGAGGACATCGTTGGCGTCGTAGAGCTCCGGCTTGCCCTCGGCAATGCAGGCATCCCGGGCCACATCCTGCGCAACGGGGAACATGGTTGCGCCAGCCACGGGAACGATCACACGGAGCCCGAAGCGCGCCGCCCTCCGAACGGCGTACTCCAGACAGGCGAGCCCCGCATAGGTGGACATCTGCCCCAGGTCGCCGAAGCCCGGGCTGAACACGATGGGCTTGCCCATCTCGGTCGCGCGGCCGAGGGCATCATCGAGGTGATCGAGTCCGGCGATTCGCCGAATGAACACGGGCCGCCCGCGGCGAGCGGCAACGATGCGGGCCAGGATCGCTCCGCAGAGCACGAGCAGAAGGGTTGCGCCTGTCCAGGTTGCGTGTTCCATAGGCGGGTATGTGCGTCTACAACGGCCAGCGTGCGCCGATGTGACAGGTATTCGCCGGCGAGCGAAAGGTCTCCTGCAGGAGGGCCAACACCGCGAGGCAGGATAGCGCCCAGTGGGCGGCGCGCAATCGTGCGGCGATTGCAGAACGTCTGAGCCGGTCTATGCCTGCAGCAGGGCGAGCGCTCGTTTCAGATGGCGGCAGGCATCCGTCTCGCTGTCGAGGGCGCGTTGAACGGCTTGAGCGCCATGCACGCGGTTTGCCATCTGCATCCAGAGGAGACGAATCTCCTCGGCGTCGGTGCATCCGCTCTCGTAGCCGAGGTATCGGCCCCAATCGCCCCAGGCGTGAGCCGCCCGCTCGTAATGGCGCGCGGCCTCGGTGAGGGCCTGGGCTGCCGCCGGCGGCGTTTCGGAGCTTGAGGCCTGCAGGAATCGCGCCGCCGCCGCTCGGCCCGAAATCTGGCGGTAGACGCAGTGGCCGCCGAGCCAGCATGCGTGCCAGTGGTCGGGCGTGCGCGCCACCGTGGCGATGTCTTCGGCAAAGGCGCGGATGCCCTCGAGACCGTAGCGCGCATGGCGCAGATACTGAACGTTCGCCCGGGGATCGGCCTCAGCTCCGCGCACGATGGCCCCGACGACATCCCGGATGGTCTCGATGCGCGGCGCGATCGGCACGGGATCGCCGACGCATCCCAGCACGCCGAACTCGGCAGCCCACTTGTCGAAGCGATCCCATGTCCACCAGGCCGGCGCGTCCCAACCGCCTCCCACCAGCAGACGCCTCTCTTCGACGATGCCCGGGTCGTCGTAGCCGCAGAAGATGAGGTCGTCAATCCAGACGCCGTGAACGGCCTTGCCGCCATCAATGGCGCCCCGGATGGCTCGCCATGCGTTCTCGCCGCCGCCCTCGTGATCGAGAGTTTGCCACGCAAAGCCCGTGGCGCGACTGATCCGTTCCTCCACCACGCCCGGCTCATCCGGCGTAACCTGCATGGGATGATGGCGGCGATGGTGATAGGCGAATGCCGTGGCCTGACCTGTCAGGACCAGGATGTCCTCATACTCGGCTCGCTGGGCTCCAGCGAGCTTGAGCAAGGCGGAGCGACACAGACACGCCATGAAGGTGCGCGCGAGGTCGAGCTCCTGCAGCGGAAACCGCTCGCATGCCTCGACGGCGTCGGCAAGCACCCGCGTGCCGGGGCTGGCCGAAGTCGTGCGCGGCAATGACGCTCGCGATTTCGTCGGATCGGTGATCGCGTCCATGAGCTCGATTGCCCGTGTGTTCGGTGAAGCCCAATGGGCTTCGGGCAACCGTAGCATACAGGGACGGCCGAGCTCTGCGTATCGGCTTGTCGGCAAACGTGTTGTAGGACTGCGAGCGGGCATAAGGGCCTGCTCGTCCTACGCGGCGCGTTCTCGCCTGCTATGCGTGGCAGGGGTGTTGCGGGGCTTATGGAAGCTGCGCCCGCTTCCCAGAACGCCTGCGAGGGCATCGCGGTTGGCCCGGGCGAACCAACCGCGTGCGAGGACGCACCACGTCGCGTCACGATCGTCGTCCCCGCATGTCTCTGGCGGGGACCCACCCATCAGCCGACTGGCACGCCCATTTTCCGATCGGCCCTCAGGCCGAACCGACGCTCGCCCCGCCTCGATACAGCCGCATCGGGTCGTCGCGGTCAAGCGCCACGGGCCGCAGGCGCATGCGGAACGTGGTCTCCTCGGGACGGAGGATGTACCGATCGAGCGGCTTCGGGCCGCAACTGGCGCTGCCGAGGCCGCACACCGCATGGTCGAGGGTCACGATCACCGAGTCGGACGCCTCCAGCTCATAGGTGTGCTTCGCCCTGTCCAACGCCTCGGTGGTGAAGAGGCTCGCCGTCATGGTCATCAACGGCTCGGCCATGGCCAGCAGCCCGCGGCCGTAGTCGTCGGTGAAGGCTGCCCAGCGCACATCCGAGCGGCCGCCGTTCTCCTGCGGGAAGATGTAGGGCACATACAGGTCCTCGACATCGGCCGACCAGAGGCCCAGTTTGCCGCTCTCCTTGCGATCCACGTAGTTCTCGTGCGGCCCGAGGCCATACCAGGTGACGCGCTGGAGATCGAACGGCAGCATCATCTGCAGCCCGATCCGCGGCAGGGCCGGCAGGTCGGTCTCGGGCACGACGTGATGCTCGACGGTCAACTCGCCGGCAGCATCCACGGTGTAGACAGCCGTGCCCCGGATGAGCGGAACGCGCGCCGGCGCCGCCATGACGTAGCTCACCCGCACCCGCGCGCTGTCGGCGCTCGCCTCGAGAAGGGTCGTCTCGCGGACGAGCATCTCCATGTGATCCAGGCCGTGCTCACGCCATTTGCCCACGATCCAGTTGTCGTTGTCTATGGGAGCGCGCCACACATGCAGCCTGGGGCCGCGGTCCAGCAGCTCCGTGCCGTCGTTGACCCATTGGCTCGGAATGCCGCTCTGCTTGCTGAGGACGATCAGGAAATCGCGGCCATTGAACCAGATGTCATCGCTGTCCTCGCCGCACTCGAGGGATGCTGCCGCAACCAGGCGCGGAGCGCGCGCCTCCGCCGCCGGCAGGGGCAACTGGGCCCAGGCCACCTCATGCCCCGCATCGGCCCAGCGATTCGCCGCGGCAAGCCGCACGCTCAGTTCGATGAAGCGATCGCGCCCCGTCGCCGACGGTGCGGCCTGAGGCAGCCTCAGCTCGGCCTGAGCGCCCGGAGCGACATCCGGCAGGGCCACCGTGCCGCTGCGGACCAGCAGGCCGTCCTCATAGAGGCTCCACGTCGCAGTCAGATGCCCGAGGCCGGCATGGTCATAGCGGTTCTCGATGCGTGCCGTGCAGGAGGCGGCATCCCATGCGACCACGCTGACCGGCTCCAGCACCTTCTTGTATTCGATGAGCGACGGCGACGGCGCGCGATCCGGGAAGACCATGCCGTCTATGCAGAAGTTGCCGTCGTGGGGATAGTCGCCGAAGTCGCCGCCGTAGGCGTAATAGGCGACGCCGTCGTCCGTCGTCTCGAGCACGCCGTGGTCGCACCATTCCCACACGCAGCCGCCGATGAGCTGCCGATGCGCCCGGATCGTGTCCCAGTACTCCTTCAGGTTTCCCGGGCCGTTACCCATCGCGTGGGCATACTCGCACATGATGAAGGGCCGCGGGCCCGACTTGCCCTTCCCCTCGGCCTCCAGGCGCTCCACCGTCGGGTACATGCAGCTCACCACGTCCGTGATCTCCGAAGGCACGCCGTCGGTCCACGCCTCGCAATAGTGGATGGGCCGTGACGGGTCTCGGCCCCGGATCCACTCGGCCATGGCATCGTGGTTGGGCCCGTAGCCGCTCTCGTTGCCCAGCGACCACATGATCACGCAGGCATGGTTCTTGTCCCGCTCCACCATGCGTTCGGCGCGGTCCACAAACGCCGCACGCCAGTCGGGATGCTTCGCGAAGTAGGACCAGTCGCCCAGCGCCCATGCTCCGTGCGACTCGAGGTCGGCTTCATCAATGACATAGATGCCGTACTCGTCGCACAGGTCATACCAGCGCGGATCGTCCGGATAGTGCGACGTCCGCACCGCGTTGATGTTGTGCTGCTTCATCAGCCTGATGTCACGCACCATGGACTCGTAGGTGACCGCATGGCCATACACCGGGTCGCTCTCGTGGCGGTTCACGCCGCGGACCTTGATCGGCGCGCCGTTGATGAGCAGGGCCCCTTCGCGGATCTCGATCTTTCGGATGCCGACCCGCAGGCGCCGAGCCTCCAGCACATTCCCCTCGCCGTCCATCACGGTCATCACGAGGCCGTACAGGTTGGGGGTCTCAGCCGTCCAGAGCCGCTTCGACTCCGGCGGCACATCCAGGCAGACCGCGACATCGGCGGCGGCGCGAGGGCCGACCGTCACCGGCTCGGAAACGACGGTTGCCACGGCGCTGCCATCCTCATCCAGCAGAGACGCCCTGATCGCCGCTTCGCGTGGCCCATCGCTCCAGTTGCGCACCTGCGCCTCCAGCCGAACCGTCGCCGGGCCGTCGCTCGCGCCCGGGTCCGTGTGCACAAACGCGTCATAGGCCGTCACCGGCGGCGCGCAGAACACGTGCACATCCCGGAAGATGCCGCTCAGCCGCCACATGTCCTGATCCTCGAGATACGTGCCGTCCGACCACTGAAACACCTGCACCGCGATCTCGTTCAGGCCCGGCCGAACCATGCGTGACACATCGAACTCCGCCGGCATATGCGGCACCTTGCTGAAGCCCACCTCGATGCCGTTGATCCACACATAGAAGGCGCTGTCCACCCCTTCGAAGCGCACGAACGTCGGCAGTCCGGCCCAATCCTCGGGAACCGTGAACTGGCGCACATAGAGCCCCACCGGATTGTCCTCGGGCACGCGCGGCGGGTCCACCGGGATCGGATAGAGCACATTCGTATAGTGCGGCCTGCCCATGCCCAGCATCTGCCAGTTCGACGGCACCGGCAGCTCCGTCCACTCCGGGCCCGCATCCTGCCAGAACTCCTCCGGAACCTCGTCGGGCCGATCCGCCAGCCGGAACTGCCACATGCCGTTCAGGCAGCGGTACCGGGGGTTCGCGCCCAGATCGCCCTCCAGCGCGCCGGCCTCATCGGGGAATCCCCACCAGTGGGCTCGGGACGGCAGACGATTGCGGTGAAGCGTCGACGGGTCCATCCAATCCGGCAGATTCGATGGCATAGCGGCCATGGCAGGCACCTCGCGTCGAAGGGGAATGCGGCCCATGCCGACGCCTCGCGTCGGCAGCGCCAAAGGAGTATAGCACCGCGGCCGGGAGGGCGCGGCGGCGGCGCGACGCGAGATCGGCGGACATGGCCTTCCGCGCGGCTTTCCGGGTCTGGGGGATCGGGACGAGTAACAGGTAAGGCCCGACTGTATCGCGAAGCCTGTATGCGGATCCGACGCAATCCGCAGTATGAGGAGGACCTGGTCAGTGGCAGAAGAATGGTATGCCCACACGCCGCCGGAGCACGACCGACAACGGTGGCACAAGCTGGAGGATCATCTTCAGGCCGTCGCCGACATGGCCGCCGAGTTCGGCGCCGCGTTTGGAGCGGAGCACATCTGCAGGGCGCTCGGAGCGTCGCACGACCTCGGCAAGCGAGATCCCCGTTTCCAAGCCTATCTGCATATGTGTGCCAAAGGGGAGCGCGGAACATCGGTGCCTCATGCTGCCGCCGGTGCTGCTGCAAGCATGAGCGTTCTCGGTCCTTTTGCCCTGGCGATATTAGGACACCACACGGGCATACCCGACAAGGCCGACGCACAGTCGCGCCTGGCCTCCGCAGACCCGGTTACTGTTCAGGCGGCCCGAGCGGGCGCGGCGATCCTTTCACGTCCTGAGGCTCCATCATGGGCTGACAGTCCCCGAAGCGCTGAGCTGCTCGTCCGCATGTGCTTCAGCGCCCTGACCGATGCGGATTACCTTGACACCGAGCGTCACATGAATCCGGCGCTGGCGACCCAACGCCAGGGCGCACAGCCGCTGTCATGGTATGAGGATGCCCTGAGACGGCACCTGATGGAACTGAGGGCCAGTGCACCGCCATCGGAAGTGAACGCCATCCGCAACGAGGTTCTCGACGCATGCTACCGCGCTGCAGAGGATCCGCCTCAGGCGTACCGGCTTACGGTTCCAACCGGTGGCGGCAAGACGCTAGCGAGTCTCACCTTTGCGCTTCGGCATGCAGTTCGGCACGATCTCAGACGCGTGATCGTCGCTATACCCTACACCAGCATCATTGATCAGACCGCCACAGTCTACGCGAAAGTGTTCGGCAGCGAGCATGTCCTCGCCCATCACTCCGGCTACGACCCCGGCGATGACACGGAAGAGCAGAGTCTGGCCGAGCTGCGTCGCAAGCTCGCAACGGAGAACTGGGATGTTCCCCTTGTTGTTACGACTACGGTCCAGCTCTTTGATAGCCTGTTCTCCAACAGGCCCAAGCCATGCCGTAAGCTTCATCGGATAGCACGCAGTGTTATCATCCTGGACGAAGCGCAGACTCTGCCGCCGGAGCTTCTGGATCCAATCCTCGATGTTCTCGGCGAGCTCATCCGCCACTATGGATGCTCAGTCGTGTTCTGCACGGCGACGCAGCCGGACTACTCAGCGCTAGCTGGAACCCTGCTTGCGAACGCCCAGGAAATCGTGCCCAGCCCTGAACGGTACTTCGATTCTCTCAGGCGCGTCCGCTACACGCGCGCTCCCGCGCCTCTGACAATCGCAGAGGTAGCATCGCGCCTGGATGCTGAGAACCAGGCGCTGTGCATTTTGAACACGCGCAAGGATGCCGTGCGAATCGCCCTCGCCTGCCGAAGGGATGACGCCCTGTTCCATCTGAGCACCCTGATGTGCCCAGACC
>JAAYVH010000305.1 GCA_012517255.1 Chthonomonadales bacterium | reverse complement strand
GAGCGCCGCCCTGCGGACGTCCGCCCCGGTTGCCGCCCGGACCGCCGGGTCCGCCAGGGCCACCGAAGGGCATGCCGAACATCCCGCCCATGCCGCCGCCCATGTTGATGCCGACGGCCGTCGCCGTGAGCACGCCCTCGCTGTCGGTCGTTCCGCCGGCCATGATGCGGTCGCCCTCCTTGATGGCGCTCAGCGCCACGGGGACGATCTTCTGGATCCTAGCATCGGGGGCCAGCTTGATCACAACCGAGACCGAATCATCCAGTGCGATGGTCAGCGGATTGACCGCGGTCACCTTGCCCGTGGCCGACGCCATGCTCCTGCGCATCATCGGGTTGTTGCGTCCCGGCTGCCCGCCAGGGTTGCCGCCGCCTGCGCGCTGGCCGGGCATGCGGAAGAACTCGGGAGCCTCGCCCACGGTCAGTGACGAAGCACGGATGCCCGTGGGCACACCGCTGACCTGCACCTGATCGCCGACCTTGATCTCCGATACCTTGACTTCCTTCTCGGTCACCATCCTGGTCTGATCAGTAATCTTGATGATCCGCTCATCGCCGCCGAATGGCGACGAGACGGCGATCATCTTCTGCGTCTGGCCGACTTCTGCCACGGTGCCCATCACGAACGGGGGCGGGCCGCCGAATCCTCCCGGCCCTTGACCGGGTCCGCCGAACGGGCCCTGGCCGAAGGCGGGGGGACCGCCCTGGGCATGAGCGGGCGGGGACATCCAGAACACACGGGCTGCGACGACCCCCATGAGCATGACCCCGACGGCAAGCGCCGCGACACGGGCGACGCTGCGTCCTCGTTTGCCGACGCTGCTAGACATTGCTCTCGCTCCTTTGCGCACTCTCCGCGCGCTCTATGACCTTCTACGCGCGATCGCCACGATCCAAACAGGGCCGAGGCCCTCAGGGGACGAAGACGATGTCGCCCCCGGTGACGCTCCAGTCGTTGCCGAAGGACCCCGCCGCACGGACGCCGCCAGCGCCTCTGGCCAGCGTCTCCGGCGTCCAGACCAGCAGGTCCGGGAAGCCCGTTCCAGAGACAAAGTACGGGGCCCGGTCGGTCAGTCGCATGCCGGTCAGATCGGTCCCGGCAACGACGCCGACAGACGCGGATCGACTGTCAGGCCTCGGATAGCAGAACACGCAGGCAAGATCGCCGCCAGTCATCGTTCGGTCGCCGACTCTTACGCTGCCGCGCGTAACCTGTACAGGCGCATCCGCCAGGAGAACCGACCAGACCCGGTTCATCTCCCTATGGCCGTAGACGATCACGTTCCGGTCACGGTAACGCGCGGCGTCGAACTCCGTGTCGGCTATCATCTCGGGCGAACCGTTGCCCCGGTACCAGAAAGTCTCGGCATCATATCGGGCACGTGCTGCAGACCATGCGTTCTCCTCCGGCGAGCCGCCCGTGCCGTAGACCAGAACAAACCGGTTCGCGAACGCCTCCTTGAACGGCCCGGCCCGGCCCGGCGACTTCTGAGCCGCGGACAGGGCCTCGCCTATTCGCCAGCCTGAGGGCTCGCGGCGGAGCGTTATCTGCGTCACGCGTTCCGCCAGGGGCACTTCGAGCTTCGTGCCATCCAGCTCGACGCTCACCGTCGCGCCGGGCCCGAACGGCGACGTATCCAGCGCCAGCGAGGCGACGTTCTCGGTAGTCCCGACAAAGCGTCTGCCGACGGGATCGCACCGGATGGAGGCCGACGAAGGCGCGAGGCTGCGCTGCTGCTGCAAGATCGTGAGCCACCGCATGCGCGAGGACACGCCCGGGTTCATGGTCACGAAATCCACATGTCGCGTCTCGTCGGCGCGCGCGATGATTCTGCGCTGAAACAGGTCGAACATGGCGGGCCAGTCCACGCATCCGGTCCCGGGGTCGCTCGGCGCGCCCCACCAGTGGCCGGCGCCGGGCTGCTCGTGGAGGGTCACGTCGTTGTGGAACTCCTTGAGCCGCGTGTGCATCGCGCGTGCCTCGGTCACAGGCACGTTGTCATCTGCATCGCCGTGGAGGATGTAGACACCGAGTGGCTTCAGGTTCGGCGCGAGGGTCAGCGTGTCCGACCCTGCCGTCGCCCGGCGAAGGATCGCCTCAACCGGGTCGCCGCCTTCATAGCGGGCGCCGCCGGCGTACGACTGGAAGCTTACCCATCCTGCGCTGGGAGCGATCGCGGCGAACCTATCGGGGAACGTGACCCCGAGGTGCCACGTGCCATGCCCGCCCATCGAGTGTCCGGTCAGGTAGGTGCGCGCGGGGTCGGTGCGAAGCGTCTGCTGGGCGAGGTCGAGGACCTCCAGGGCATCCATGCGCCCCCACTCCTCCCAATCGAACCCGAACGGACGTCGGTTCGTCGGGGCGACGATCCACAGGCCCCGCTTGGGAGCGTAGGAAGCGGCCTGACCGATCGCTTCGACGCCCGCGCCGTGGCACGTGAGGACCAGTCCCGGGGGGCGAGCCTGAGCCCGGAGTTCGCGCTCGTAGCGATCGGCTTGCCGGACGACACTGTATGCGGTGCTGAGGAGCGTGACGGGATTGTTCCGGAAGTCGAACGAGCGCCATCCGCCTATCGGGGCTGGATACACCATGGCGGGCGGCTCCGCGTCGGCTCGCGGCGGCACCACGGCGTAGTACTGGACGCTGCCGTCCACGGCGCTGATGAACGTGCACTTGCGCGTGTCCGATGCCATCCGAACGCCAACCTTGATCTCGGCTTCGGCGACCGCCCGTCTGTTCACGATGAGACGGAGCTTGACGCCGGTCTCGCGCTCCTGTTTCCCTCGATCGCGCGGCAGGGAGGGCAACCGAAACCCCACCTTGCGCACCCCCAGGGCGGGCACGCGCGGGATCGCCGATCGCACAGCCCGCCCCTTGCCGATGACTGCTTCGATCGCGCCGCCGTCCAGCGCCGTCTCCGCGGCATTGACCACCACGACGGCCGCGTGATAGGCCCCGGAGGCTCCGGGCACAAGATCGGGAAGCGTCATGTCGCCCGTGTTCAGCGCGTAGGGGCCTGGCGGCGATGTCAGTCGCACGTCCAGCTCGGGGCGCGACACGGCGAACAGGAGCTCGTTCTGCCCTGCGCGCAACTTTACAGGCAGGCGGACATAGCCGTAGCGATAGGGATCGCCGGTGCGCGGCTCACCGTTGACATAGACCATGGAATGGCCAGCCGCCTCGAGGATCATCGTGCGGGAGGCCGGCGACTGGACCGCGATGAAGGCGTAGCCGCCGGCTAGGTTGCCCCCCGCAAACCGGCCGTTCTGATCGGCGCGGATCTCCGTCCATGTCCGAACGCTGCCATCCGGCAGAGTTACTGTGTCACCGGCAGACGGCGTCTTCCACGCTCCCGTCACAATGAGAGCCTGCACCGCGTCGCGCGGCAGGGCGTCGCGCCCGCTCCTTCCGGGCCGAGCGAGCACCAGGGCCGTCCTCGGTACGATCGCCTCCGGACTCTGGGCTCCGGCCGGCAGCGACGAGGAGCAGATTGCGAGACACGCCACTATCGCCGCGCGACGCAGTGCGCGAACAGTCCACGGGTCCATGGATGAACAAGCCTCCTCAGTACAGATGGCTCTGAGTTCGCCCGGGGCAACGCCGAGACCTGCACGACGATGCCGCCTGGACGGCGCCGATCCGCGGAATCGTGAAGGAGGAGAGCCCGTGCATGGCGAATGGCGTGTTGTGGGCGCAATCGCGCCTTTGGAAGGAGCTCGACCATGAACATCGTACGCGCCGCGCTGGTTGCGGCCGCGATACTGGCCGTCGCGACATTTGCCTCGGGGCAAGACGCCGAAGAGACCAAGCGCATCGAAGCCGCCATCCCGAAGAAGGCGCAGGTCAAACCGCCGAAGCCGCGGAAGCTGCTGATCTTCGAGCTGAACGTGGGGTATCCGGGCCACCCCTCGATTCAGACCGCGACAACCGCGTTTGCCCTCATGGGGCGCAGGACCGGCGCATTCGAGACGGTGGTGAGTCGCGATCCGGCGGTCTTCGCGCGCGACAGCCTCAAGCAGTTCGATGCCGTGTTCTTCAACAACACGGTCGGCAACTGCTTCGAGGATCCGACGCTTCGGCGCAACCTCGTCGAGTTCGTCATGGGCGGCGGCGGTCTCATGGGAGTGCACGGCACCTCGGTGGGCTTCACGCAGTGGCCGGGCGCGATCGAGGATTGGCCCGAGTTCGGATGCATGCTCGGCGCGAGGGGAGCGTCGCACACGGATGCCGAGGAGAAGGCGCTGCTACGGCTAGAAGACCCGGATCACCCGGTCCTGCGCGCCTTCGGCGGCAAGAACTTCGAACATGCCGACGAGTTCTTCCGGTTCGGCGAGCCCTACTCCCGCAAACGGGTGCGGGTGCTGCTCAGCATGGACAATGCGGCGTCGGCCAAACTGCAGGGCAAGGATCGAATCCAGCAGTTCCGCGCCGATGACGACTACGCGGTGGCCTGGGTGCGGAACTATGGCCGAGGTCGCGTGTTCTACTCGTCGTTGGCCCACCATCAGCGCAACTTCTGGAACCCGCGTCTGCTGCAGTTCTACCTTGACGGCATCCAGTTCATCCTCGGCGACCTGCCGGCTCCGACGATCCCCAGCGAGCGGCTCTCGCCCGCCATTCGAGCCCAGGAGAAGCTTGGCTGGCGGCTGGGGGTGGAGGCCTACACGTTCCATCGCGTCAGCTTCTTCGAGACCATCGAGCGCACGGCGAAGATGGGGCTGGCGTATGTCGGCGGCCTGAGCTTCCAGCGAGTCAGCCCCGACATCCCGAAGAACCTCGATCCGAGCTTGACCGACGAAGAGATCGAGAAGGTGCGCCTGAAGCTCGATGCCGAGGGCGTCCGGCTCCTCACCTACTACATCCAGGACATCCCCGGCGACGAAGCGGAATGCCGCAAGGTGTTCGAGTTCGGGCGCAAGCTGGGCATCGAGACGTTCATGACGGAGCCTGCCGTCACGGCTCTCGACACGATCGAGCGGTTCTGTGACGAGTACGGCATCAACGTTGCCCTGCACAATCACGATCAGAAGGCATCGCCGAACTACTGGAGCCCGGAAGCCATCCTCAAGGTGTGCAAGGGGCGGAGCAAACGGATCGGCGCGGCGGCGGATGTGGGCTACTGGATGCGGGGCGGCATTGACCCGGTCGCCGGCATCTGCAAGCTCGGCCAGCGGCTCATCACCATTCAGATGCACGACCTGCACGAGATCAGCCCGCAGGGGCATGACGTTCCGTGGGGCACGGGCGCCGCTCCCGTCGAAAAGATGGTCCTCGAGATGCACCGGCTCAAGATCAAGCCCACCATGTTCGGTCTCGAATACTCTCTGGACTTCGACAACAACCTGGCGGCGGTGGAGAAGACGGCGGATTGGTTCAACAGACTGAGCATCCGCACGGCTGGAGGCAAGTGATGGCAGAACTCGGACGACGGGAGCTGTTGGAGAGGGCGGCGGCGATGGCCATACCGATGGTGGTGCCGGCATCGGCGGTCGGTCGAGGAGGCCGACCGGCTCCGAGCGACCGGCTCAACGTCGGCGTCATCGGTCTGGGAGCCATGGGCCGGGGGCATCTGGGATGGTGCCTCGCCGAAAGCAGCGTGCAAGTCATGGCCGTGTGCGAGGTGGACAGGATCCGGCGCGAGGAGGGCCAGCGCAACACGGACGCGGCCTATGCCGAAGCGCGAGGATCGGGTTCCTATAAGGGGTGCGCCGCCTACGTAGACTACCGGGAAATGCTCGCGCGCGATGACATTGACGCGGTGCTGATCGCCACGCCCGATCACTGGCACGCTCTCATGTCGGCCGATGCCGCCAAGGCGGGCAAGGATGTGTACTGCGAGAAGCCCATCACCATGAACATCGCCGAAGGCCAGCGGCTCATCGAGATCGTCCGGTCCTACGGCTGCGTCTTCCAGACCGGCACCCAGTACCGTTCGGCTCCGACGATCCGGCGCGTGTGCGACTTCGTGCGCAAGGGCGGCCTTGGCAAGGTGAAGCACGCCTTCACGCTATGGTCGAAGGTCGAGGGGCTCGACACGCCCGTCAGCTACGCTCTGCCCGCCGAGCCGGTGCCGGACTGGCTCGACTGGCCCATGTGGGTCGGCCCGGCCCCGTGGCGGCCCTACAACAAGCGGTTTCACAGCAACCCCATCCCGGGCGTCGTGCCGTGGGCCTTCTGCGAGGACTTCGGCGTCGCCTCCATCACCTGGCACCATTCCCATAGCGCCGACGTGGTGCAGTACGGCCTCGGCGTCGAGCGCAGCGGTCCCGTGGAGATCATCCATCCCTCCTCGGGGAAGTACCCGACCCTGACGTACCGATATGAGAACGGCACGCTCCTGCATCTGGTCTACGACTGGGGGCAGGTGAAGCGCGACTACAAAGCGGTGCCGGACGATGCCCGTCTCGACGGCAACTTTGGCGGAGTCTTCGTTGGCGAGAAGGGCTGGGTCACCTCGATGACCGGCGGCGGCCCCATCGAAGGCGGGCCTCCAAGCATTTTCGAGGAGATGGGGATGACCAACCGTCAGCTTACCGGCGGCAACAACCACCATGCCAACTGGCTGGACTGTATCCGTACGCGCGGCCGCACCAGTACCGACGAGGAGATCGGCCATCGAACGGCTTCAGTGGGTCATCTGGCGCACATCGCCTTCAAACTCGAACGTTCGCTGAAGTGGGATCCCGTCAAGGAGCAGTTCATCGGCGACGAGCAGGCCAATCGGCTTCGGTCGCGAGCCATGCGCGAGCCCTGGAGGATGTAAGCGCCGCAGCGCCACGGGCTGATGAGAGGTTTGGGAGACCAGGGCCCGCCTGTGCGCGGTAAACTACGTTCCATGGTTGCAGCGCATCGCGAGCGCACGGCGGCCGACATCGCCACCGAGAGGCGTTCCCTTGAGGAGGCGCGTCGTCTCACGCTTTCGGTCATCGGTTCCGCGCCGGTGCGGGCCTACCTGTTCGGCAGTCGCGCCGTCGGCGCAGAACAACGTTACTCCGACATCGACGTAGCCCTGGAGGCAGCGGAGGGCTCCGTTGATCCCTTGATTATCAGCACGCTCCGCGAGACGCTGGAGTAGAGCTGCATACCCTACGAGGCGGACGTCGTGGACCTGTACTGGGCCGATGCGGAGCTGGTGGCTGAGGTCAGGAGGAACGGGATCGAATGGACCGCCTGAACCGCCTCCTTATGGTAGCCAGCCGGGCGCTGGCGACACTCGCAGCGCCGGATCTCCTGGAGGATTCCTGATCGACCCCGGAGAACGCGGCTCGTGGTGGCTGTTGGCTGTCTCTTCCGCAGGCCATTCAAGCATAGAGGCGGTAGTGTGAAGATGAAGATATCTACGGTCCTTGACCACATTGACTCCGGTCACATGCTCCTTCCCAGATTTCAGCGAGGCTATGTCTGGAATCGGGATCAGGTGCGCAGCCTGTTCCATTCGCTCTACCATGGTCACCCCGTCGGCAGTCTGCTCGTCTGGGTTACCCAGGCCGATCGTGTGCCGTATCGCGGGGACCAGCCGGCGAATCCGGGCGTGGTCAAGCTCCTGCTCGACGGTCAGCAGCGGATCACCACGGTCTATGGCGTTGTGCGTGGTCAGGCGCCCCCGTTCTTCGATGGCGACGAGAGCGTATTCACAGGCCTTCGTTTCCATCTTGGCCGGGAAACCTTTGAGTTCTACCAGCCACTGAAGATGCGGGACGATCCACTATGGATCGATGTCACCACATTGATGAAGAATGGCAACACCGGCATTGGCGAGTTGCTCAGCAGGTTTGGTGGCATCCCCGAGCTGTCCAGCAACATCGGTGTCTACATTGGTCGGGCCACTCAGCTGCTCGCCATCACTGAGAAAGAAGTGTACGCCGACGAGATCACCGGCGCGAACATGGATGTGGACACCGTCGTTGATATCTTCAACCGCCTTAACAGCGGAGGCACGAAACTCTCGCAGGGCGACCTGGCTCTGGCTCATGTGTGCGCGCGGATGCCGGATGCGCGATCCGAGATGCGCGAAGCCCTCGAGCGCTGGGAGGCTAACGGGTACGACTTCACTCTCGACTGGCTGCTGCGATGTGTCAACACGGTCCTGAACGGTGAGGCACGGTTCTCGTTCTTGCATAAGGTATCCGCCAGGGACTTCCGCGACAGCCTGACTCGTGCTATCAACGCTATCGAGACGCTCCTCGAACACATATCAGGCAGGTTGGGGCTTGATCACGACCGCGTGCTATTCGGTAAGTTCGCGTTCCCCGTGATGGTGCGGTATGTAGATCGCGTGAAGGGTTCCTTCGACGCAGTCGCTCGTGACATGCTTCTGTTCTGGTACTGGCAGGCTGCGATGTGGGGCAGATACTCCGGTCAAACGGAGTCCAACATCGACCAGGACCTGGCGATCCTAGAGAACTCCTCCGACGGATTGGGGCCCCTGATCGAGAGCATGAGGCACTGGCGCGGAAGCTTGCGGGTGCAGCCGGCGGACTTCACCGGCTGGAGTCTCGGAGCCCGTTTCTACCCGGTCCTGTATGCTCTGACGCGGATGGGCGAGGCACGCGACTGGGACAGCGGTTTGCCGCTCAAGGCTAATCTCCTGGGCAAACGCAGTCGCCTGCACGTGCATCACATCTTTCCCAAAGCCCGGCTGTATGCTCGGGGCTACGGGAAAGCCGAAGTCAACGCGCTGGCTAACTTATGCTTCCTGACCCAGAATGCCAACCTTACCCTCGGTGATGAGCTCCCGGAAACGTACTTCCCCAAGGTCGAAGCCGCACACCCGGGCGCCCTGGCCTCACAATGGATACCGGACGACCCTGAGCTGTGGAAGATAGATCGATATGGCGACTTTCTGGAAGCGCGCCAGGTTCTTCTCGCCGACGAGGCCAACAGACGGCTGACCGAGCTGTTGCACGGACATACGCGGTGGTTCGACGATGCGAGACCTTCGGCCATAGCAGTGACCCCTGAGCCGCCGTCTGCTCCGGCTGTCATCGGCGGCCTGACCTCTGAGGAAGAAGAGGCCAAGCTTCACAATCTGAATCTGTGGGTCGCCGCGCAAGGGTACGTGAAGGGCATCGTTGAGTACGATCTCGCCGACCCGGACACCGGGAGGCAGTTGGCAGTGCTTGATCTGGCATGGCCGGACGGGATACAGCAAGGACTGTCCGAGCCGGTGGCGCTTCTCTACGACGAACCGATTGAGGTGGTCACTGCCGCCAACAAAGCCGGGTTCCGATGCTTCACCACCATCCAGGACTTCAGGAGCTACGTTCTGGCCAAGGCCCGTGGGCTTCCTGAGGACTGAGCGTGCGGTGCGTGCTGCCCGTCTGGACCCCGCCGAATGGCAGGCGCGGATAGCCGCAGACCATGAGACGTGCTAGACTGAGTAGCAGACCCGCGTCGTTTCGGCGGGCCAGAGCACTACCTGCGATTACGCTATGCAGAAGGGGAGAAACGCGATGAGACGGTGGAGCCTGATGATGGCATGTCTTGCCCTGGGAGTCGCGGCCGCATGTATGCCGGCCGTTGCTCAGGATGAGGACGGCAAGCCGGTGGATGATGCCGTTCGGATACGGTTCAACACGCTGTACGGCCCGGTGGGGCTCATCACGGTTCCCACGGCATATGTTGCCCCGCACCAGAAGGTGCTGTTCGGCACCGCCTTCGGGCGCGACGTCAAGACCGCGCAAGCCAACTGGGGCATCACGCCTGGCGTGGATGTCGGCGCAGCCTATCTGGACCGCGACAATGCCAGCCAGAAGCTGATCGGCAACGCCAAGATCAACATCATTCCGCAGAACTTCAAATGGTTCGAGGTCGGCATCGGCGTGATTGACGCTACCGACATGATCGACCAGACCTTCTACTTCGTCGCGTCGGCCGACTGGGCGCTGCCCGAGATCCTCGAAGGACACGCCATCGGGTTCAGGCTTCATGCAGGAGTCGGCACCGGCATGTTCGAGGAGAAGCCCATCGGCGGAGCCGAGGTCATCCTCGACAAGCGGTTCAGCGTGGCGGCCGAGTGGAACGCGAAGAACGTGAACGCCACCTTCCGCTACGCCCACGACCAGGGCTTCCGCCTGCAGGCGGGCATTCAGGACAAGAAGGGCTTCCTCGGCGCGACATACGCGCTGCAGTTCTAGCCCCGCGCCGCATCGCTGACGGCCCGGTTCGCGTCGCTACGCCGGCGATGAATCGGGCCGGAGCGGCAGAGCGCGGAGATACTCGCGTGTCTTCTTGATGTGGCGGGCGACGAGCCCGTGACCGTAGAGCCGGAAGAACGCAGTCATCCAGTTGCCCTGCAGGGCCGCTAGGGCGCATCGAGAGTAGCGGTACACCCTCGCCATCCCGTCGAACGCCGCCTTCTGAAGCTGGGCGGGCGTCATCTGGGCCGGGAAGTACACCGTGTGGTGGGCATCGTAGCGGCTCCAGTCGAAGTCGAAGATTCGCCCCTGTTCGTTCAGCATCCTGAAGTAGCGCGTGCCAGGCAGCGGAGTCAGGATCATGAACTGCACGGTGCTGATGTTGTGGCGGATAACGAAGTCGGCGGTCGCTCGGAGGCTATCCACTGTGTCCTCATCAGCCCCGAACACGAACATGCCGTGGGCGCGGATGCCGTACTTGCGCAGCGAGGTGATCGCTTCGACGATCTGTTCGACCGTCTGCCGTTTGTTGTACTCCTCGAGGGTATGCGGGTTGACCGACTCCATGCCGATGTACACCATCATGCAGTGGGTGCGGCGCATGAGCTCAAGCAGCTCTCGATCGCGCACAACGTCTGCAGCACGCACCTGGGCCGACCACATCCGCGGCACGACCCCTGCCCGGATCATATTCTCGAGAAGCTGCTTGGTCCGCGTCTTGTTGGCGCAGAAGTTGTCATCGTAGAAGAACGTATCGCGCCAGCCGATGCTCTGATGGCGGCGCAGCTCGGAGATGACGCTGCGCGGGTGGTCGGGGTCAATGGACCGGTAGCGCATCTTCTGGCCGAACATCTCGATCACCGAGCAGAAGTTGCAGTCGAACGGACACCCGCGGGAGGTAGCCAGCGGCGCTATGTGCATGCGGCGGTGTCCGACGATGGCCGTTACATCGGCGAGCGGGAGTTCGTCGAGGTCCAGGATCGTCTTGCGCCAGTCAATCCGCTGGCTGGGATCCGGGCGCAGCGCATCACCGATGATCGGATCGGGCGGCGGGCCATCCTCGAGCGCCCTGATGAGGTCCGGCAGGATCCGTTCGGCTTCGCCTCGCACCACATGGTCGCAGATCGGACCTTCGATGCCGAAGCGCTTGCGGGTCTCCGAATCGAATGGTTCGTCGGGCATGAAGGTGACGTGCACGCCTCCGATGACCACAACGGCCGACGGATTGCGGCGTTTGACCAGATTGCCGAGCCGGTACGCTGCCGGGGCGGTTGAGGTGGTGGTGGAGATGCCGACGAGATCGGCGCGACACACATCCTCGAGGTCAATCGGCGCAATGTCCTCACAGTAGAGCGTCACGTCGTCATGACCGCTCTGCTTGAGGATGGCGGAGAGCAGAGGCAACCCGAGGCGCGGCAGCCTGACACGGCTGTAGACGTGATACCCGGGAGCCCGCGGCTCCACCAGTACGATCTTGCGGATGCGCGGCATCGCAGTTCAGCGACCTCTGACGAAAGTATATCCGATGATGGGCGCGCTTCCGGTTCCCGCAAGCCCCAGGTTGTCTGCTCGTTCCCGCACGACTACAGCGTGAGTACCACCTTACGCGCCGCACGTGACTTCACCATGGCGAACCCGGCCTCGTATTCGGTCCATGGGAGGACGCGATCCACCCAGTCATCGAGCCGCACCGTCCCCGCCTGCAGCATGCCGAGCAGCGCCTCATGCTCCTCGGCTTCGGCGACCTTGCCGATGAACACGCGCGGATCCGCCAGGTCCGCACGGGCGAACGGATCGGAGGCAGGAGCGACTCCATAGACGTTGACACGGCCACCGGGTTTGCACGCGTCCAGGGCGCGTCTGAGGGCTGCGCGCGACCCGACCGCCTCGATGACACGATCCAACGGTCCCGACGGCAGCCGCTCATCGGCCAGCACATAGGCATCCGCGCCCGCCAGCAGGAACCGTTCACGGTGGATGGGGTTGCGAGCGAGAACGATTAGCGGCGCGATACCCTGGAGGCTTGCGAAATAGGTCAATGCTTCGGCGACGGGCCCGGTACCCACGATTCCCAGAGAGTGGCCCGGGCCGATCTCGGTCGAGCGCAAGCAGCTCAACGTCTCCTTGAGCGTGATCATCGCCACGGCGAGGGCAGGATCGGCGCCGTCCGGCACCGTCTGCTGGGGATGAGCAAGAGCGTCGGTCGGCTGCCCCCGCTCAGCCCACACATCTCTGACCAGAGCCATCTCGGCGAAGCCGCCCCAGACGCTGCGCGCTCCCGGCAGGCCGACCTGTGCATCCGTGAGTCCCGGCCGCAGCACGAGATCGCCGACCCGATAGCTCGTTACCTTCGGGCCGAGCGCTACCACCTCGCCGACGGACTCATGGCCCAGCAATGCGGGAAACGGTCCCGGGCAGAACTCGTTCTCGATGAGCTTGGCGTCGGTGCTGTTGCAGATGCCGCATGCGCGGACTCGCACCAGCGCCTCGTAGGGTCCGGGTTCAGGCTCGGGCATGTCCATCATGCCGAGCTTGCCCTTGTCGACGATAAACAGACCTTTCACGGCGATCCTCCCTGAGATCGAGTTCGGCCCGATGGGCCCGCACCGGCGTCGTCGGCAACTGTGCGCAGCCACGCGAACGCGCCGTGCGTGGCCGATGCCAGATCGCGCAGAGCTCGCGCGCGAGGCGTGGCCGTGCCGTCGCCAATCACCAGCGCGATGAACGGCGGGGCGCTCTTCCGGAGATCGTCGAGACGCGCACGATCTCCCTGTTCCATCGGCCCCTTCGCCGAGGCGATCACCACGATGTGGGTCACTCCCTCCAGAGCCGCAGCTGCGGCCAGACCGGG
>JAAYVH010000304.1 GCA_012517255.1 Chthonomonadales bacterium | reverse complement strand
GCGCTGTCGGCCTGCCGCTCCAAGTCGCTCGGCCTCGTTCGGGTTGTCGAGGAGTCGCATCATCGCGGTTGCCAGTGCGCCGGGATCGCCCATAGGTACGAGGATGCCCGTCTCACCGTCCAGCATGACCTCGGCCACGCCTCCGGCCCGCGTGGCGACCACGGGCTTGCCGGCCATCATGCCCTCCAGCACGACCTGGCCGAACGGTTCTGGAGTGATGGATGCGTGAACCAGGATGCTCAGGCTGGCGATGATCTCGGGCACGTCCTCGCGAAAGCCCGTGAACTCGACGATATCATCGAGACCGAGTTCCGAACACTGCTGACGGATGCGCCGGCTGTACTCCTCTTCGCCGAACATGGCTGAGCCCACAATCAGAAAGCGAGCCTCCGGATGCGCCGTGTGAACCCGTGCGGCGGCTTCCAGGAACACGTGCTGGCCCTTCCATTCGGTGATGCGACCGATAAGAGCGATGCGCGGGAGCCCTGACGCGCGGCCGGGCTCAGGAGGCGCGGTGACGGGCATGCCGTCATGCACGACGAAGGCACGGCGAGCGGGCCCATCCTGGACCATGCTCGGGGGTATCTGCAGTGTCTCGAGCGTGGCGGCTGAGTTCGTGATGAGGCGATGGGGCATATGTCGGCAGAGAATGCGCATCGCGCGCGCGGCTGTTGCGGGAAGATAGTCCTCGGCTATGCGGTCGCGGATATGCCAGATCAGGGGCTTGCGCGCCATGCGTGTCGCGAGACCCCCGATGAGGTCGGCCTTGAGGGAGTTGGCGTGCACGATGTCGGCGCGATGGTCCAGCATGAACCGTCGGAGCCGCAGGACGTGGCGGTAGGTTGCCGGTTGGAGCATGCCCCGGACCAGCCCGCCGCCGCCGAGCGTGTCCTTGCGCACGGAGGCCACCTCAGACGCCAGCGGAATGACATGCGTTTCGACATCCGCTTCGCGGAGCCGGTCGGCGAGCGGCCCTTGCGTGAATAGCGCCACGACGGGCTCGAAGCGGGAGCGATCCATGGCGCGGACGAGGTGAAGCAGGGCGATCTCGCCGCCGCTCATCGTGGAGGTGTGATCGCAGAAGAGAATCCTCGCCGGCCCGTTGCGGCTCGCCAACGTCTAGGCCTCCCGGTCGTCTCGTGAAGTGTGCGCTTCGAGCGCCGTTGCGTCATTTCGCCGTTGGACGCACGCGGTCCTGCCCCCGAAGGAACGGGCGAGCGATGAGCGGGGTGCCGCGGGCTCATTGTGCGAGCCTTGGGCACGATGGCGGCCCATGGTGCGTCTGGCCCGCGCCGCATGGTGGACCTACGGGCTGACAGACCGCTGAGTCGCCCGTGCACCCGCTGCCGCTTCATGCCAGACGGATAGGATCCGGGGCAGAACGTTCTGCCATCCGAACCGCATGGCATAGGCGCGGCACTCGTCGGGCGATGGCAGGGCGTCGGGCTGGATCAGCGCGCGCCTCAGTCCTGCAGTGAGCGCTTCGGCGGTGGCAGCGTCGGCAATGAGATCCGGCAGACCTTCGAGCGCTTCGGGCATGCCTCCGATAGGCGTGGCAATGGCGGGAGTGCCGGATGCCAGCGACTCGGCGATGATCAGACCGAATCCCTCCAGCGCAACCGACGGCACGACGCTGACGTTCGCGGCCGCATAGGCGAGGGGCAGGTCGCCATCCGGCACGAAGCCGAGGAACCGAACGGCGTCCTCCAGACCGAGGGTGGTGACCCTTGCGCGGAGCTCAGCCTCGGCATGGCCTGTGCCGGCGATCAAGACCAGAAGATCCGATACATGGTTCCTGAGGTCGACAGCCGCTTTGATGAGGAGGTCCACCCCCATCCGCCTCGTCAGTCGCCGCACGCATAGCACGATCGGGCGATCTGCCGGCCAGCCGAGCCGAACCCGCGCCTCGGATCTGGACGGCGCCCGGAGGAAAGGATCGAGGTCGGCGCCTCCAGGCACGACGGCGATGCGCCATCGCGGCACGTCGTAGCGGTCGGCCATGCCGTCCCGAAACGCGCGCGAGAGCGTGATGCATCGATCCGCTCGCCGGTAGACACTTCGTTCGATCGCTCGGGCAGCGGCGGCTTTGAGCCGGCATCGCCAACTCCGACATTCAGCGAGCATCTCGTCGGCCCAGGGCCCGTGGAAGTTCACCACCAGCGGGATATGGTCGGGCAGCTCGCGGACCCAGGGCCACGCGTACAGAGCGAAGTGAGGATTGGCGAGGCTGACGCCGTCTTCGATGGCTGCCAATGCGGCCCTGCGGGCGCCGTTGAGCCGGGCGAGGAGACCCACACCTTCGGCAGCCATCGGCTGCACCGGAATGGGGCCCGTCTGGCCCGGTCGGAGATAGGTTACGACCGCCGACGCGGGCACTCCTTCGCGACCGAGGGCGGCGCAGAGCCCATGGAAGTACCGGTTGAGACCGCCCGCTTGATTGGGCAGCCATTCGGAGCCGATGAGGAGAGCTTGTCGTGCCATGCCATTGGGACCGCCGGCTGCGCGTGTCAGCGCTGCAGGACGATCACCTGATAGTACGCCAATCGGCGCATGAAGGGCAAGACAGCCGGAATGGTTCGGTCCAGCCAATCGAGGACGCGGCTCACGCGGAGGTTGCGAAAGCCGAACAGCTTGGCATTCAGGAGAAAGAACCAGTCGAAGCGCGGGTGCAGCGTGGTCATCTGCGCGAAGGGGGCTCTCAGACGCCGGAGGTCAGAGCGGCGCAGCGGGTACTCATCCGGCGTGCTCCACCTGGGTATGCCGAATCGTCCGCAGAGGAACCTTCGAGCGAACATGAGCGTGCCGCTGCGTGCGGAGTTCTCGGTGAACACAGCGCGACCGCCCGGCTTCAGGACGCGGGCTATCTCGCGCGCGGCGATGCCGGCGTCGAGATGGTGCAGGATCAGATGCCCTGTAACAAGATCGAACGAACCGTCGGCAAAGGGCAGCGCATGGGCGCTTGCCGCCACCGGGTCCACGCGATCGGCTAGATCGAAGCGTTGTGCGCGCTTCCGGACTGTGGCGACGCTCGCCGCCGAGACGTCGAGCGCCACGACCGTGGCTCCGGAGGACGCAAGCTCGGTCGTCCAGAGCCCCATCCCGCAGCCCAGATCGAGGATGTGCCTGTTCTCGACGGGACCGAGCGCTGCCATGTGTGCCGCGTGAAGCGGGTCATTGCCGCGAACGTGTTCGCGCGCAGCGTAGGCGTCACCATATCGGGCCGCGATCTCATCCCAGTGGGCCGCCTCGACTCTCTCGGACCCCAGTCTTCCTGATGCGCGCTTCTCAGTTCTCATGGCGCTCACGAGGCGGGATGCATCGCGCCGGCACGCCAACGGCGGTCGCGCCTGCGGGAACATCGCCGAGGACTACCGCGTTCGCACCGATCTTCGCGCCTGCGCCGATGCGTATGGACTGCTCGCGCTTGGCGATGATCTTGGCGCCGGTTCCGATCATCACGCCGTCTTCGATGGTGATCCGGTAGGGCGATCCTATGCATGCATCGCTGCCGATGGTGACGTGGTTGTAGATGCGCACCCGATGGCCTATGGTGACATTGGGATGGACCACGATGCCTAGCCCCTGATGCATCAGCTCAATGTCGCGCTGGATCTCGCATTGGAAGGGCAGGACGGTGTGGAAGAGGGTGAAGTTCAGACCCTTGAGCGCCCACGCAAGGGGCTTGAGCCCCATGCGGTACAGGCGGGTACTGCACCACCAGATCAGGACCGGGATCACCTGGCCTTGCCGATGCGGGCGGTCTGCGGCGTCGGAACACGTCGCGGTCGGAGCGGCTGGGCCGCGTCGAGGAACATCGGTTCTGGAGCGGCATTCGGCTCGACCTTCGGAATGCCGAAGGGAAGCGCGATACCGAGGAGAAGCACGAACACCCCGGCGCCGTAAGCGGAGCCGGTATAGACCGCGTAGGAGACCATCATGGCGATGGAGAGCCTGACGAAACGGTCGCGTTCGGGATCGAGACGGTATTCACGCACGGACTGAACCAGCAGCCACAGCCCACGCAGAAACATGAGCAGGCCGAACCATCCGTAGCTGTCCGCCAGGCCTATGTAGCCGTTGTCGAATCCTGTGTTGCGACGGCGAGGATCCGCAGCCAGCCTCGTGGCGACTCCGTAGGTTCCCATGCCGCTGCCGATAGGATTGCTGACAATGGTGTCCCAGAATGTCCTCAGGATGGCTGTGCGGGCGGTCATGGAGGTGTCTTCGCTGAGGTTCGTCATGCCGGTTACACGTTCAGAAATCATCTCATAGCCCGGAAGATAGGGCAAGGCGAACCAGATGCCTGCCCCGAGGACCAGGATCACGGCTAGCACCTGAACGCGCCGCGCGAACTGCGACACGAATACATACGCGGCAACTCCGGCGGCCATGGCCACCCATGCGGTCCGCGTGATCGTAAGAAGAAGAACATACGCAATGAACGCGGCGCCCGCAAAGCCGACAAGCTTGCGCCACTTGGGTTCGACGAGCATCGGGACAAGCGCAGTCAAGAGGAAGAGAGAGCACTGCAGCGGCGAGCCAAATGTCGAGAACACGCGGATCTCGTAGGGCTCCGGGCGTCCGATGGCGATGAACTCGCGGCCAACGGCCCGCATCCACATCGTGTCCCACGACGGAGCATAGACGTACTGGATGACTCCATACGCCGCAACCCCCAGCGCGACGTAGACGATGGACATGACCCAGAAGTCCCGTTCCTTGGGCTCCATCGGACGTCCCGACGCATAGAGCAGCACGAGCAAGGGCGAAACCGTACCGCCGAACTCGAACACGGCTGGCGTCTCGTTGCGGATGTAGCCCACAATCCCGGCATATCCGACGGCAAGTGCGATGCTCGCCAGAGCCTTGTAGAGAAGGACTGGAACGATGATACGCTGGCGGAACACCGGGATTACGAGGCTGGCGGTGGCGAGGATGGGCGCGACAGCAATGTAGGACTGCGGGTGGAAGCCGCCTTGCATCCAGTCCACGATCCGACGGGCTTCGGGAGCCACAGCCCACACGAACACGAGATACGGGACAAGGTACTTGCTGTCGGCCTGCGCCATGATGTAGGCGGGCAGCACGAGCAGCGCGAGCACTACCAGCTGGGCCTGCAGCGTCGTGTCCTGACCCGTGCGCCGCACGAGCATCAGCGCCGCGACGAAAACCGCCGCGAGAATAAGGAACGCCTTGGCGCCGCTTGGGGCTTCTAGTGGTTCATCTATATGGGCCATTGGTACACTATCCTACCCCGGATGCACCATCGCGAGTAACGTAGACGGCTGACGGACTAAGCAATGATTCGTCGGATGATTCATTCACGTGTCGGTTGGTACTGGCCGCCGCGGGTGACGGCTTCGGCGGCGTCAGCAGCCAGATGTCCGAACGCGCGACTACTGGCGTGACTGCTCATGGCGGCTGCGTACAGCCACTAGGAAGGAGTGGAACCGCGAGGATATCCGCTGCCAGTCGAACTCACGTAGGTCAGGTTCATGCGTAGGGCTAGACAGCGCTTGCAGAATCCCTGCGGCAAACCCCTGTGCGCTTGGCTCAACCACGAGGACGTTGGGCCACCCCGACTGGAACATGCGCACCGGGCTGGAGACGACAGGCACCCGACAGGCGCTGTACTCGATGATTTTGAGAGGCGCCGCGTCTAGGAACCATGGCGTGTTGTCGCCCGGGTACAGGCCGACGTCGGACGCCGCAAAGTACGGCGCGACCTCGTTACTAGGCACATGCCCGGGCGCGATGAGGTTCCTGAGCCCGACCTTGCGGGCACGTGCTTGTATGGCAGATAGAGTTGCTCCTCCGCCAACGACCAACAGAGCGAGGTTGGGTACTGCCTGCTGGATATGGCGGACAGCATCGACGAAATAAAGATCTGCGCTGCAAGTCAGTCCGATTAGGCTCACGACCGTATGACCCAACAGACCCAGCCTTTCTTTCGCGTGCAATCGGTCTGTTCCACGATATGCATCCAGATTCACACCGTTGCTGATCACAGCGGCCGGAACCACCTTGCCCCGGTGCCTGGACAACAGCGCGTCACTAACCGCAACGATAGCGTCACACTCGCGCACGTATCGGTCCTCAACCGACGGTACCGCACGGTCAACGTGGTCGAGTACCAGCGGATGCAGAACATCGAATGGGGGGTAGCCTGTCCATTGATGAGTAATGCTAACTACGGTGCAGTCAGGCTGTGCCATCGAGCGTATTCGCCTCACAGCCGCTTGAAACAGCCGCTGGTTGAGCCAAAGGGCCGGCTCGGGCGGATACGAGTTGCGCAACAGCGCACGATGGAAATTCGGGGCAAGAAGGACGTCGTAGCGAGTGCCATACCAGTCGCGCTCTACAGTCACTGAGCCCCATCGGCGCGCACCTTGCAGGCTCTTTCGCTGGATCCAGGTGACAACGTGCAGGTCTGCCTCATTCTTGAGGTGCTCGAAGATCCTGAACTGCCGACACCCGTCCCAACCTAGGTAGTGCTGCGGCGTATGTGGTATCCAGAGCACTTTCATGGCGCCGCGATGCAGTCATCACCTTCTTGAACATTGGGGTTGCAGGAGCCGGTCCTGGGTTCTTGTCTCGACCCATCCAGGATCTTCACCACCGTAGCCGGGTTGCCAATCACTACTGCGTTGGCCGGTACGTTACGCCGAACGACGGCCCTGTAGCCGACAACTGCACGGTCACCAATGGTCACACCTTTGAGTATCGCAGCGCGCGAGCATATCCAGACCTCGTTGCCGATTATCACCGGGCGCGGCGCCGGTACATCGCCGCGCTTTCGCGCCTCAGGATCAACAGCGTGGAAATCCGTATCCACGATGTGGCAATCGGCAACAAGGCAGTCGGCTCCTAGAATGATCGATGACGCGGCCTGGATGTGTGCCCCGTTCAGACGACACCCGGCTCCGATCTCTATCCGGCTGTCGGAGGACCCTGTGATAATGACATTTGGTGAGCCAGCCTCGCCAGCAAACTCGCAATGGTCGCCAATAGTAACCGTGCCCGGGCCTCGAACATAGAGCCGGCCCGATACCCTTACACCCTCGCCTACCATCAATCCACGCGATCTCCGCTTGAGCCGCCAGAGAATCCAGGCGTTGCGGACTCGCCACCGAACAGCCCGCCATATTCGTGCGGGGGTCAGACCACGCACCACCACCTCCCCGCACGATGCCAGGACCTTCCGAGACCCGTGCTCATAAAGCACTGCGATGGCATATGTGTGTCTGGAAGACGTCTATCCATCGGTCACCACCCTGAGACCACGTCCCCGGACGTCCTCGAGGCTCACGGTCGCCAGCAAGTTCGGTCGCTCAGGGTCCAGATTCATGACCTGGTCAGGACCGCAGGGGATCCAGACCTCAGCGTCATGTGACGGTAGCAGTACCCGTTCCCTCTTACCTCGGCTATCGCTGCCTCTCAATCCGACCCTCGAGACCGACCGCCGATACGAACACTGCGAATCGGCAGGGGCGGTCGCTGCTTGTAGCACCTAGGCCTTTTGCGCCACCACCAGGATGTGTTCCCCTAGACCTCGTGGTGCCATTGCGTACGCCAAGCGTCTGAGCCATCCTGAGGCTTCGACGGTGAAACCGGTCACGATCCGCACCGACAGACCACACTGGCGTACGGCGACGCACAGATCATGTGGCGTGGGCTCCCAGGGATGGGTTCGACTATCTATCACCAGGCCATTCCTTATGTCCGGGTTGTGCGGAAACGCCTCACAGATGTTCCGGCCAGATAGCAGCCGGACGACATTTGACAGCCTTCGAAGGTTAGGTGTGGTCAGGACTAGAATGCCATTGGGCGCAAGCGCTCTGTGCAGTCGCTCGATGGCGCTCCGTAGGCTCATCTGCAGATGCTCAAGCACTTCGGATGCGATAATCACGTCAAATTCATGCTCCGCGAGTGGGCATTCGGAAGCATGAATATCCCAGGGCTCGACCCGCACCCCCTCCTCAAGCAACACATGGCAGTATACGCTGATGCTGTCCGGCATTTCGCATGTTAGGACCTCATAGCCAAGACGCCTCAAGCTAAGGGCGGTAACCCCATACGCCGGTCCAACCTCCATAACCCGGCGAGGCGGAGGACCAGCGAAGCGACGTGCACTCGCCACGACTAGCGCGAACCTCTCTACGCAACCGAGGATGTATTGCCGCACATGATCGGCATCTATGCTGGCGCCCCAGTAGTCTTTCTCAGCACGGGCCCCAAACCTCCGTTCCAGCCTCGATGAGACCTCAGCGGCAACCGATATCACCGTTTCTCGCACATCCATCCCGCTCTTCTCGCTCGCCACTAGCGTATGCCTCCAACGCATAGGTGTCCAGCTCACGCTCAATGGCGGTGAAGTATACCAGAGCAGAGTCTGGGGAAGTCGCTGGAGTCCTTCTGCGCGATCCTCTTACTAGAGCTACATAGGTCAGGTGTGGTGTCTCCGAAACACAACGCTCATCCATCGTTCACCACCCTCACGCCACGTCTACTAACAGCCTCAAGGCTCACGGTCGCAAGCAAGTTCGGCCGCTCGGGGTCCAGATGCATGGCCTGTTCAGGACTGCAGGAGATCCAGACCTCAGGATCGTCTGAAGGTCGCAACAGCCGATATGCTTTGTCAGTAAGGAAGGCGAGCACATCGTGCGGCTTAATGCCAAAGCCATCGAAGTGGCCAGGAACGAACTCCATGAGGATTGGCGGATGTGCCGCGTCAAGGATCGGCTCGCCTCCGCGCAATGCATCCAGCTCGGCGCCCTCGATGTCGAGCTTGACGAGCGCAATCTTGCGCCAGACCTCTGTCGGGATGCGCTCAGCCAGCGTAGCTACCGGCACTTTGAGGCGTACCCCCACCTCTCCATCGCTCGGAGAGCCCATGTGGCTCCAGGGAGCCCGGTCACCCTGCATCACAGTAAAGTCAGTCTCGCCCGAGATAGCCCCGAGCGCCTCACAGTACATTCGGACGTTGGCAAGCCCATTCAGCAGCGCGTTCGCAGCCAGCTGCCGGAATGTCTCAGATACCGGTTCGAAGGAGTAGACGGTTCCTTCAGGCCCCACCGCATGGGCCGCTACCAGCGAGAACAGGCCGACGTGAGCGCCGCCGTCAACGAAAACCTCGCCCGGTCGCAACAGATGCCGCACCAGCCGCAGGTCAGGCTCGAGTACTCCGAATCGGTACATCTGCCTCCCGAACGCCGTCTGCATGTCGGCATAGATCCGCAGTCGCCCTTCGTCGAACGGCACAACCAATGGCCGTGTAGGTGGACGCCGTTTGAGCGCCATACTCCACGCGACGCGCACCGCGGTGCGTATTGGATTGCGACGCAACGCGGGGTTGGAGAAGTTCATCGGGGCGGCTTTGGCCATCGCCGCTGCGGGCCAGTTTGGTCCATCAGCGCTTGTCGGCGTGACGTGTACAGCATACGCTACGCCATCACACGATGGCGATGAATGACACGCATCGCGCGTCGTCCAGTATGGCCTAGACAAGCCAACGCTAGATCCATGATCACCTTTGGGCTGCGCAACAGCGTTGGGCACCGCCGGACCGCGTCCCGCATGATGGCCACTCCCGCCTCCCAATCTCTGCGCACGGCCTCGGAGAGGCCATCGGAGAAGTCCTCTCGGCACAGCGTAATCCACAACACGGACAGGTGTTCTGCGATCGCCGGATTCAGACCGACATGCCTGCGGCAAGCATCGTATAATCGAGCGCGTTCCTCTAGGTAACCGAGGGACGCTTGGGCAGCTGCCGTCGCGCTTGCCGCGTGCACGCGGTACCGCAGCAAAGGCTCGGATGTTCCTACAACACGGGTAGCTATTGCCAGTAGCCGAAGCACGTACTCATAGTCGACCATGTACTTCAGCTCAGGCAGAGGCATTCCGGCATGGCGCGCCAGATCGGTCCTGTAGGACATTGCTCCTTGGAGCGCAGAGTTGTGTCGAATCTGCAAGGCATAGGTGGACACGCCGGTGCTCTCACCAGTCCGTATGCGTGGGCCTTGTGCGAGGTGCCCCTGGTCCTGGTAGAAGCGCACCCAAGCCCCGTAGTATATGTCTGCACCTGCGCTGTGTGCGCCGACCATTCGCGCTGCCGTCGTGGGAAACCAAGCGTCGTCACCATCGAGGCGAGCAAAGACGGGCGCACGAGCGTGCTCGATGAGAAACCACCAGTTGTTCGCCTGGCCGATGTTCACATCATGACGATGGTAGCGTATCCGGGCATCGCGAAGGTAGGGCCTTACTGCATCCGCAGTTGCATCGTCGGAAGCATCGTCGGCTATTAGCAACTCCCATTCCTGCATTTCCTGGGAAAGCACGCTCTCGATGGCCTCACCAATGAACTGAGCACTGTTGTGCGCCATCATGCCTATGGTTATCGCCGGCCTCGTTGGGCTCATGTTGTGCGGCTAGCTTTCCATCGCTCCCAGCGTTTGGCTGCCTCAAGAGACTGGTAGAGAGCACCACGAAACACGGCGCAATAGAAGCCTGCGTGACCATCCCGGTAGCCTCGGTACTTAACGTAGTACAGCAGGAAGAGCTTGACAGCTCGCCAGAGGACTTTCACTCGCGATGGAGCATATATCTCCTCATCGGTATACCGCTCGGCATCTCGATCGGTGTAGTAGTTCATTTTGGCGATCAGTTCGCTTACGGTCGGGTTCGTCAGGTGGAGATAGTGACCGTCCAGACGTCTGAGCTCACCAGTTGCTGTGATGTCCTCATGCTCCGAGTGACATTGGTACCGCGCCGTGCCCCGTCGGAACATGTGCTTCCGCCAGCAGAACTCGTCCAGGTATGGACCGTGGCGCATTGGCTGCCCGAACATGAAGTGGACACCACGAAAGTAGTAGCCGCTGATGCGAGGTTCGGGGTTCCTCAGGACATGTAGGATGGCATCCCGCAGGTCAGGTTGGATGATCTCGTCACTATCCAGTCTAATCACCCAGTCGGTCTCGGCCTGATCGAAGCCGAAGTTGACGTTCTCGTAGATGTATCCTCGCCGTTGGAAGAACCTGACGTTCGGGTAGGCGCGGCAAATGTCAGGGGTCTCGTCGGTGCTGTACATGTCAACCACGATCACAGCGTCCGCCCAGGTCAGCGCGTCAAGACACTCGCGCAGTGCGCGAGATGCGTTGAAGGTGGGTATCACAACCGAGACGGTGTCAGCGCTCATCTGGGCACAGAATACCACAGCTGCCCGATGACATCCCACGCACGGCGGACCAGTGCGACGTGTCCGCTTGTTGTGCAGGATCCATCTTGAGACGGGTGCCATTCTGGGGCATCACGTCTCCGCGGGCAAGGCAAGACTGCTCGAGGTCTTGTCTCCCATACTCATGGGTCCACCACAGCTCAGGGAATCGTAGCTGGGCCGGTGGAACGCTATGATTTGCCGTTACAGAATGCAGACACTGTTACACGACAACAAGGGACACGAATGGTGAGAGCCCGGAAGTAACTTGCCACGCACCAAGCTCAATGGCTCGTACGCGATCATCGCTGGCGTGTGGACCGTCATACGGAGTTGGCGCCCGCAGCGCGGCTCCAGAAAGCAGTGAGCCGCAGCCCTTCGCGAAGAGCGATCTTTCCCTCGAACCCCAGCGCCCGCAGCTTCGACACATCCACCTTCCAGTACTGAGCGTCGCCGGCCCAGCTGGAACCCGTAAAGTGGAACTGGACTTGGCTGGTCAGGCCGAGAGCGTCTACGAGCATCTCGGCCAGCTCGGTCACCGAGTGGTTCTGTCCTGACGATACATTGTACGCTTCGCCGGGCACTCCCTTCTCCGCAAGGAGCACCAGGCCGGCGACGGTGTCGGTGACATAGGTGAAGTCCCGCTGCTGCTTGCCGTCGCCGAGGATCTCGAGACGTGTCGGATTACGCTCCAGCTTCTTGAGGAAATCATACACGATGTACCGCGGTGCCCGTGGGCCGTAGCTGTTGAAGATGCGCGCGATGACCGTCGGGATACCGTAGACATCGAGGAACATGCGGGCGATGTGCTCTGCACAGAGCTTGCTGTAGCCGTAGGGCGATATGGGCCGCAGCGGAAAGTCCTCTGTGATGGGGAAGCGATCGGGCTGACCGTAGACGGCGCCCGATGACGCCAGAACCACGCGCGGCTTCATGTCGAGTCGTCGGAGTGCATCGAGCAGAACGAACGTGCCCGTGGCATTGGCCTCGTAGTCGTAGGCCGGGTCCTCTACCGACCCTGGCACCGAGGCATTGGCCGCAAGATGGTAGACGACCTCTGGCGTGCATTGCTCCAGCGCGTCCATGACCGCGGACAGATCCCGGACATCGCCCTGAATGATCCGCACACGATCCGCGACAGCCGCCAGGTTCTCGGCCGAGCCAGCGCGCATGCTGTCGAAAACCGTCACCGCAGCGCCGTCGGCGGCCAGTCGCTCAACGAGATGCGAGCCCAGAAATCCGGATCCGCCGGTGACGAGAGTAGCCATGCGCGCGCTATGGGCCGTAGATCTCATGTGTACACCCTCTCAATCGCATGCTCCGAAGCGCCGTGAACCTTATGCACGACGCGAGCTCTCTTCATATTGGGCGACTACCTTTGCTGCGATCAGTTCCGGTACGAACGAAGCGGCGAAACGCCGGCCCGCGTCGCCCATGCTTCGCTGTTGCGAACGGTCCAGCAGAAGCGTGACAAGAGCTGCGGCCAAGCTCGTAGGCTCTGGGGTCTGCACAAGGACTCCACCCGGGGCTCCGCCAATCAGTTCGCGCAATGGCGGGATGTCCAGCGCCACCACAGGCTTCCCGTGCCGCCACGCCTCGAAGTAGATGAGACCGAAAGACTCGGCCAACGACGGTACGCACAAGATGTCACATGCGGCGTAGAGATCCTCACGCTCCTGGTCCGACACAATGCCGGTCTCGACAGCCCTCCAGTCCTGCAACACCCGCGATTGCGCGGAGGTCGGCTCATCCTGATCGGGACCGACAAACACGAAACGTGCGTCTGGAATCGACTCCCACACGATCGGTGCACTCTCGGCCAAGAGGCCGTATCCCTTGTAGTGCGCCTTGCGAGCCACAAACAGAACCATAGGGCCGTCAATGCTGTACTTCGCTCGCGCTCGCGCACCATCGCCTTCTGGACCTTGTGGGACGCCAATCCCCACGACCGAGACCCGCGCAGCGTCAACCCCGCCAGCGATGTATATCTCGCGCTCCCAGTGTGTGTGCGCCAGGATTCTGTCCGCTCTGCAATACAGACGGAAGTCGAGCCGCGAATCGCCCCAGGTACCCGGGTGCATGTGTGTCGTAAGAACGAACGGCACGCCGCGTCTGCGGGCGACCGCTTCTGCACAGAATCCGAGCATCTCTCGACCGACGCCATTGAAGTGGACGACATCGCAGCGTCCCAGCGACCGGTCGATGGCATTAACAAGAGCATACTGGAATAGGCGGATCGCGACTGGCTCGGTCGACTTGTAGTAATGCAGCCGGTGGACCGGAAGTAGGGCAGCACGTCTGAGACCGCGGGGGCCGACTACACGTACATGGACGCCGTCCTCGTCGTATGATGCATCATCCTCGACCCCTGATAGGCTCTCCCACGTGGTTCTTGCCAGTTTCTTCGTGAACCGCGTGACTACAGTCACCTCGTGCCCCTGGCGCGCCAACTCGCGAGCCAGATCACGAGCGTAGATCATCTGCCCGCCGACGATGGGCCAGTAGCAGGTGGTTACGATGGCGATGTTCATGGGACACCCGCCAAGAAGGACTGCATCGCATCGACGAGTTCGTCTGCGCTCTGGATAACCCTGTCTCCTGCGTCGGCCTGATCGGCAAGGCCGCCCACGTTGGTCACGATGACGGGCTTGCCGAACAGCTTGGCCCGCGCGACGACGCCCGACGAGAACGCTCGCTGATATGGTGCTACGATCACGTCTGCGGCGGCGTTCCAGATGTCGTATGCCTCGTCGCTCACGAACTCCTCATGCATCTCCACGCGATCGGTTGCGCCGGCGAGCGCGCGGAGGCGGGCCACGTAATCCCGAACGTCCGGTCCGTCCTCGCGGATGGATCCGACAATGGCCAGGCGGGCTGAGGTCGCCTCGAGACGCGAAAATGCCTCGACGGCTAGATGAAACCCCTTGTGTTCGGACAGAAAACCGATGCAGAGGAATAGGAGGGCCGCGGGATCTATGCCCAGCTCGGCGCGTGCCGCCTCGCGCGACAAATCGCGGTACTTGAGCAGGAAGGCTGAGTGCCCCCGTATGATGACCTTGCTCGCCGGAAACGGCCTGCCGAGGGCATGCTCGGCCTGCTTCCGCTCGTTCTCAGAGTGGAATGCGAGGCGATCCGCGCTCATCCAGGCTCGGTAACGGGCCCGATTGTAGACCGACCGGAGTATTCGCTTGGGCACACTCGCGACGGTCTCTGCGACATACGTCTCGTGGCAGATAAGCTCTGTTTGGCCGAACGAGCCGAATAAGCTTGCCAGCGCCAGCGCCGTAGGGATCCGTTCGCTGAAGCCGCCTGCAAAGTAGTGGCCGTCATGCCAGTGGATACTTAGCTCGCACGTCGCGGGGTCCAGCCCAAGGTGGCGGGTGGCAGCCAGAACATCTAGCGGTCGCCGACCGCCCCGCGCATCTACCACGGCCTCGGCGGTGCTTCCCGGCAATCCAACCGTGTGCACCTCACGCCCTTGCCGACGGAGATACTCGACGTGCTGGGCGGCATACCGTGCGATGCCGCACGGCAGCGGAGGGAACGTGGACAGGATGACGGCCGGTCGGTTGGTCATGCCGAAGCGGGGATGGGCGCAGGCGCAGGTATGCGCAACATGGCCTTGACCGCCACCTTGAGCACCCTCATGTCGCAGGCGCTCGGATCGAGCGCCAGCATGCGCCGAAAAAAGACCAGCGCAACGGCGGGGTTCCGCGTCCAGGCGTAGTGCTCGATGGTCACGCGGCGGCAGAAACGGGCGGAACAGGTCCGCAGCGTCCGCCGGAGCGGGTCATCCGGAGACAACGAGGCCATCGCCTTCCGGTGCGACGCGATCATATCGAGGTCCTGCTTGTAGCGCATCGTCACGGTCTTCGAGGACTCGTGCAGGCGGTAGAGCGACAACAGCCGGTCCATCCCTCGTATTCTGTGGCCAAGGAGCATCGCTCGCAGCCAGTAGTCGTGGTCGAAAGCATGCTGAAACGTGTTGTCGAACTCTCCGACGGAGCGGCAGACCTCCATGCGGACGAACAGCGAGGGCTGCGGCACAGGGTTATCGGCGATGAAGTCCTCGATGCGGAGATCGCCCGGGTAGGCGCATTCGCTCAGCGGCGTGCCGTCGGCTGCAATGTACTGGCAGCGCCCGAGCAGCATGGTCAGCGATGGATCGGAGGCGAACGCCTCCCCGACGGCCAGCAGCGTGCCCGGCGTATAGACGTCATCGGAGTTCAGGAAACCGAACAAATCGCCCGTCGCGCGCCGCAGGCCCTTGTTCAGTGCGTCGGTCTGCCCCCTGTCCTTCTCGCTCACCCACCAGGCGAGACGTTTCTCATACTTGCGAATGATGTCCACCGAGCCGTCCGTGCTGCCGCCGTCCACGATCATGTACTCGAGGTTCGGGTAGCCCTGCTCGAGCACAGACAGGATCGTCTCTTCCAGGTACTGCGCCTGGTTGTAGGATGGAGTGACGATGGTGAACCTGGGAAGCATGGTCAGCGCCCCTCCTCAACGGCTTCACGGGCGGCGGCGATGAAGGCGCGTGCAAAGGCCCGGGTGCGCTCGATCAGTTGCGCGCGAGCGCGCTCCTCCAGCATCGGATCCGGGCCGGGCCCACGCTCCTCCCACACCTGCGCCATCTTCCTCGACAGGTCCTGAGCGTCGTTCACGTTGAAGTATACACCGCCCGGCGGATCTTGCTCCAGGTGCACCGCGATGTCGGAGGCTAGCACCCCCTTGCCCAGCGATTTGGCTTCTTCGATACCGACATTCCAGCCCTCAAACCGAGACGGCTGAAGCAAGGACACTGACTGCCGCATCAATGGAAGGACATGGGCGCGAGGTACATAGCCCAGAATCACCATTCGGTCTCGCAGACCAGCTCGGGAGATATGGACCAGCAGCTCCCCGAAGAACGTCGGATTGCGTCCGTCGTGAGGGTTGCCGGTGCAGACCACCACGACGCCGGCTGAGCGCGCCGGATCCAGCGTCAGCGCCTCGAGCACCAGATGGTGGTTCTTGTGCGCCCAGAACTGGTTCGGAATGTAGAAGAAGCGCTCTGGCAGGTGATACTCCGCGCAGACCCAGCCCGGGTCCCGTTCATAGATGCCTTCGGGCACGGGAGACACGAACCGGACCACACGGGCCTTGTGCGCGAACTGCGGAAACAGCCTTTGGAGATCCTTCTTCACAGTCTCGCTGCTCATAACAATCCGTGCGGCACGCTCGCCGACGGCCTGCGCCGAGCTCGCCACGGCATGGACGCCAACACGATCGTACGCTTCGGGCACATGGGCGTATTGAAAGTCCGGTATCCACCCGAGCAAAGGGACGCGGTGCACGTCGGTGAAGACCTGCGTGCCAAACACGACGTCGGCGCCGAATCTCAGCAGGGCAGCCTCGGTCGCCGACAGCGTGGGTACCGGCACATTGAGGCTTCGATGCAGGCGGTTCAGAGCCCTCTGGCCGAGGGGTATGCCCACGCTGCCCTCCGGGACCGGTATGGCCTCGTCTGCGAGGTCTCCGGCGATTCGGTCGGCATTGGCGGCATCCCAGGTCAGCACGCCGGTCCTGGGACGTTCCTCAGGCGGAAGCGCCGCGAAAGCCCTCCGAACCAGGCGCAGGTACTCAACCCCGCCCGTCCAGTGGCCCGATACCGGCCCGAAAGCGATGTGGAGCGGAGTGGGGAGTGTCATGGAGCGCTTCGTGGCTTAACCCATAGGAACGAGCACAGTCTGCCAGGCGTCTGATCGAAGCCAGACATACGTCTCACATACCAGGCGAACACCGCCGGAACTCTCAGAGCGGCCTCGGCCAGATACCTCCCGGTCTTGCGGCTCAGATAACCTACGGCTGCGGCCCGCACTTCGGTGTCGCTCTTGGGGTAGTAGTTGATCACCGTGTCGAAGGGACCCAGCATCTGTGTGAGCACAAGACCCGACATGCGTCCCGCTTCGAGGTACTCATCGAGCCGATAGGCATGTTCGCCCCCATAGAGCCGATGGAGCGGATGATGCTCTAGAAACGCTCGGAGCTGTTCCTCGTCGTCGGCTACGTGTTCGCGGACCGCAAGCAGCCGTCCGTCCGGTTTGAGTACACGCTGGCACTCGCGCAAGCCGGCCGTCAGGTCGGTCACATGGTGCAGGGTCTGGCGCGCATACACCACGTCAAACGACCCATCCCGGAACGGGAGCCGCTGGGCGAAGCCGCAGCAACACCGGAGACAGCCGAGCCGGAGCGATGCGCTCATTGCTCGCACTGCACGAAGCCCCACGGTCGCCGACTCATCCGGATCGAGCGCGACCACTTCATGGCCAAGGCGGGC
>JAAYVH010000303.1 GCA_012517255.1 Chthonomonadales bacterium | reverse complement strand
TGTCATGGGCAGATAGTCGCCCCTCGATGATGGCGTTGATAAGGTACTCCTTGGCCTCGCCGACGACACGACCGGGGCCGATGCCGAGGCACTCCATGATCTCGGTCCCATCAAGCGGCGACACGATGGCGCGGACGTGCATCTCCGCATCCGCCTCGGCAATGCGCGTCATCACCTGCTCGAGATCCGTCGGTGTTCCGCTCCCCTCCATCGCCGCCATGTCTGACCGCGCCAGCGCGTGTAGCTGATCGAGGTGATCGCCCGCTTCGCGAATGAGCCGCCGAATCGCGGCTTTGCTCCAATCGGGTTGAACCTCGCCCAATCGCATGTGCAGCCGCACCAGCTCGCTGACTTCGGAGATCAGGTCCGCAGGAAACCGCAGTCGAGCGAGCATCTCCCGTGTCATCTCGGCGCCCACAGTCTGATGATCGTAGAAGTGAACGCCGCGCTCATCTTCCGTACGCGTGACAGGCTTGCCGACGTCATGCAGCAGCGTGGCGAGCCGGACCGACAATGATGCGTCCTGATCGAGCCTGTCGAGCGCCAGCATCGTGTGATGCCAGACGTCATGAGCATGCCAGGCGTTCTGTGTTACCCCTACCATGGCACAGAGCTCCGGCAGGAACCGAATCAGGAGCCGAGCTTCGCGGAGGAGTTCCAGTCCCCGTGAAGCACGGTGCGCCATCATGATCTTGATGAACTCATCGCGGACACGCTCCGCCGAGACAACGCGCGGGACCTCCCCCACCAGGTCGATGCGATACGCCTGAGCCTCGATGGCCCGCCACGTGGAAGCCTCTATCGTGAAGTCCAGCGTGACTGCAAAGCGAATCGCCCGGAGCATGCGCAACGGATCGTCGCGAAAGGTGGTCTCAGGATCCACCGGCGTGCGGATGATGCCGTCGCGCAAGTCCGCCAAAGCCCTGCCCGTCAGATCGCGGATGCCCGGCTCGTGCAGACTCTCGACCAGCGTGTTGATCGTGAAGTCCCTGCGCAGGATGTCCTCCATCAGTGTGGCACGACGGACGCTGGGCTTGCGCGAAGCCGGGTCGTAGGACTCGGAGCGAGCTGACACGATCTCGATCGGCACGCCGGACACCTGGACACGCGCGGTGCCAAAGCGCGGATACGTGACAGGCGCGTGGTCCGATATGCCGGCTTCGTAGAGTATGCGCGCGACCTCCGCGGAGTCGCCCTCCACAACGAGGTCAACATCGGGATTGCCGGGACGCCCGAGCAGGCGATCCCTCAATACGCCTCCGACGAGATAGAGCCTGCCCTCGTAATCGGTTCCTATTGTCGCTTCGCGCACCCGTTGGAGCACATCCATGGGGCGTATTATGACACTGCGATGCGCAGCCCGGGGATTCCGGCCGGGCCGGGGGGGCGCCCGTTCTTGCCAATCCCTCGCTCGTATGCTATCATTCCTCATGCTCCCCGACGTTGCGTTGCAGCGGTCGTCGTCCGACTCCCCGGTAGGCGCTACTTCGATGGATGCGAGCCCCGTCCGTTCACGCGGCATCACGCTGCGTGCCGTGCTTCTCGGGCTCGTGCTTATGCCCATCAACGCCTACTGGATCACCGTCGTGGAGGTTCGCTGGTACACCCTCGACGGGACATGCCTCCCGCTGTTCATCACCCCGATTTTCTTCCTGTTCCTCCTGTGCCTTGGCAACATGGCGCTAGCTCGACTGGCTTCACGGAGCCGCGCATCATCTGCCCTGCGTCGCGCCCGGTTCGATCAGGGCGAACTGCTCACCGTCTACGTCATGCTGGTGATCGGATGCGTCCTTGCCGGTCATGACCTCGTTCAGAACCTTTTCGGCATCATCGCCCACGCCGATCGGTACAACACGCCGGAGCGGAAGTACGACGTCACATTCTTTCAGTATCTGAAGCCGACTAGCTTCCTGCTTGTGCAGGACAAAGACCCGGGCGGCGCCAACGCGATCAAGGCGTTCTATCAGGGCGGCGCACGATGGTATGAGCCGCAGTACCTCTATCCGTTTCTCGGACCGCTGACCTGGTGGACCATCTTCCTCTCTGTCCTGATCGGCATGTGCCTCTGCATCAGCATTCTCATCCGGCGCGCCTGGACCGAGAACGAGAAACTCGCATTCCCCATCGTGCAGCTCCCGTTAGCCATGACGAACCCCACGGGTCGTTCCCTTCCGTTCTGGCGCAGCAAACTGATGTGGTCGGGCTTTGCAGTCTCGGCGATCATTGACTTCGTCAACGGAATGCACTACCTGTACCCATCGTGGCCCTACCTTGCCCAGGTCAAGCTGTTCGATCTGGCGCCGTACCTCACGACGCGTCCATGGAATGCCGTCGGCTGGACGCCGATTTCCATGTATCCGTTTGCCATCGGGCTGGCCTACTTCCTGCCGCTGGATCTCGCGTTCTCATGCTGGTTCTTCTACGTCGCCCGCAAGATGTTCCAGGTGGTCGGAGCCATGCAGGGCTGGGATTCCCCTTCCAACCTTGGCTTCCCGTTCTTCGAGCAACAGTCCTCCGGCGCGTGGATTGCGCTCGGTTGTGTTGTAGTGTGGGGACTGCGCGGTCAGTTCAAGACCGCGTGGGAGCGGTGCGCGTGGCTCGGTAAGGGCCCACGCGCGACTCAGGGCCCGCCTGACATAGCCGGCGTGACGCCAGAGTCCGAGCGGCGGCAGTACCGCATCGCCTTCCTCGGGCTGTTCATCGGCGTCATATTCCTGTCGTGGTTCTCATGGAAGACGGCGCTAGCCTCATGGGTCGCCATCATCTTCTTCGGGCTGTTCTTCCTGCTAGCCATTGCCATGACCCGCGTGCGCGCTGAGCTCGGCGCGCCCCACGAGATATTCTTCGTAAATCCGCGCACGGTACTGGTCACGCTGTTCGGAATCAACACGATCGGAGCTCAGAGTCTGACCACCACGTCCGTGCTCTACTGGTACAACCGGTGCTACCGTTGCCATCCCATGCCCAACCACATCGAGGCTTTCAAGCTCGCCGAAGGCGGACGCATGCAAATGGGCCGATTGATCGCGCTCATCGCCTTCGCCACGGTGGTAGCGACGATCTGCGCATGCTGGGCCAACCTGCACGTGACGTATGCCGAGGGCGCTACCAGCAAAGCGGTCGGGTACAAGTCATGGGTCGGATTCGAGTCCTACGACCGTCTCAATGCCTGGCTTCAGACGCCGACAACGCCTCAGTGGACGCAGAAGGCCTATGTCATCGCCGGCGCCGTCATCGTGCTGGGCTTGCGCCTGATGCGCGGGGCCTTCCTCTGGTGGCCGTTCCATCCGGCCGGTTACGCACTGGCGGTGTCCTTCGCCATGGACTACTTCTGGTTCGCGTTCTTCGTAAGCTGGCTCATCAAGCTCGTCATCGTGCGGTTTGGAGGCATGAAGACGCACAATGCCGGCATCCCGTTCTTCCTGGGCCTGACCCTGGGCGACTACGTCTGCGGCTCGCTGTGGGCCATCTACGGACCGGTCAACGGCCTGCAGGTCTACAAGATCTTCATCTGACGCCGGGGACGGCACCCTACAATGCACCAGCGGGCAGCGCCGCAGACTCGAGGGCCAGGTCCGTCGCTGGCGGCAACGTGGCTAGCCTTGCGCCATCGTCCTCTGGTGCTGGCCGCAGCCGCCTTCGCTCTGGGCATACACTGCGGCGGCTGGCCATGGTCGCTGCCTGTTCTGCTCGGGCTCGGGGCCGGAGCAGCCGTCACGGGCCTACAGATCGGCAGAAGACTGGGCGGCGGTGCCCAACGTGCCCAGCATCGTGCCGGCTCCCTTCCCATGGTGGGTATCTGGTTTGCCTTCGCGGCCAGTGGCGCATTCCGACAACAGGTCCAAAACAGCGCGGGGCCATACGACATCGCACGTTTCGCCAGTGCCGGCTACGTGCGTGTGGAGGCAGAGGTTGCATCCGAACCGGAGGTCCGTCACGGGATAACCTTCATCGCGCGCCCCTTGTCTGTGAGGTTGCCGTCGGGCGCGGTACACCTCTGCCGCGGTCTGCTGAGTTGTCGCGTCGCGATCGCCCCGGGTCGCCCTGTTCCTCGCTACGGCGATAGTATTCGCATCTCTGGAGATATCGAGGCGACTGCGCAGCAGTCACGCGGAACGCGTGCCGCGCTGCGACGCCATGGCGTGTTCTCGGCTATGGAGGTGCATTACCCTTCCCTGTGGAGCATCGAGCCGAGGCCGGCCCGGGCTGGCCTCGTGCGCTTCGCCTTGAACTGGCGCAACTCGATGTTGGCTGTGTTCCGCAGGTATCTGCCTCAGGATCGCGCTTCGCTTGCTACGGGGATTGCCCTTGGCGGCGTTCAGGGTATGACTGAAGAACAGGCGGACGCATTCCGCATGTCGGGACTGCTGCACATTCTAGCTGCGTCCGGAGCGAACGTGGCGATTCTGGTGGGTCCCCTGTGGTGGCTCTTGCGGCGACTGTATATCGGACGCCCCATAGCCGCCGCTGCCTGCATGGCGGCTATTGCGCTCTACGCGCTCGCGGCCGGAGCTCAGCCGTCAGTCACGCGAGCCGCGATCATGGCGACGGTCTACCTGGCCGCGCCGCTGTTTGACCGAGATCACGATTCGACGACTGCCCTCGCCGCTGCGGCGCTCGCCACCCTTGCATGGGACCCGGGGAACCTTCAGGACGTCGGCTTCCTCCTGTCCTTCACGATTGTTGCGGCACTGATAGCCTATTGGCCTACCTGCGCTCGGGGTATTGGTTTGGTACTCCCCGCCCTCTCGCCACGCTCGGCGCCGCTTTCCGTTCGCCTCGTACGCAATGCGCTTCGAGGCATCGCAGCTACCATTGCCATCACCGCCATAGCGGGATTGGCGGCGGCTCCGCTCACCGCCCAGGTTTTCAACAGTGTCCCGACTCTGGGCATACCCGCCAATGCAGCCACCGCTCCTGCTCTGGTGGTGCTGCTGCCCGCTTCTCTTCTGGCTTGGGCCGCCTCTTTGCTCAGCCCGTCGCTTTGCGCGTTCCTGTGCCACACGGTGGTCGGGCCGCTTACAGGATACATCGGTAGCGTGGCCCATCTGTTCGCCGGATGGCCGGGAGCCGTGGTCAACCTACCGTCGCCCGGCTGGGCCGCTGTTGCGGTGTGCTATGCATGCCTCGGCGCTGGAGCTGCCGCGGTTGCAGGCGAACCCTCGCAACGATGAGTCTTCGAAGGCGGATCGCGGTCGTTGCCGCGGTGGCGCTCGCGGGTCCCGCGATTGTCGCGGGCCTCAAGACGGGCCAGCGGCTGCGACCGGCGCCGGCGCTACGGATCACCTTTCTCGACGTGGGTCAGGGCGACGCAACCGTGATTCGCACGCCGAGCGGCAGAACCCTGCTGGTGGATGCTGGCCGAGCCGATCTGGAGCGCAGCCGTGGCCGCACCGTGGTTCTCCCCTTTCTGAGGCGCCAGGGCATTCACGCACTGGACGCCGTCGTGCTGACGCATTGGGATCAGGATCACGCTGGCGGCGCAGACGCCGTCTTGTCGGGCATACGCTCGTTCGGTTTGATCCTCTCACCCATGTCGCGTCGTCATGAACCGCCAACTGCCACTGAGCGCCGCACGCTTCTGATCGCAAAGCGTACGCGCGCCACGGTGTGGCGCATGGCTCGCGGGCAGACCCTCCGAAGCGGCGACGGCGTGACGATCGCGGTCCTGAACCCGCCGCGGAATGCCCTCTACCGCAACAGTCGCGATAACAACGGTTCCCTCGTTCTCAGGGTATCCTTCGGACGTCGCAGCTTCCTCCTCACCGGAGACGCTGAAGAGGAGGCCGAGATGAACATGCTGCGGGCCGGGCTCGCGCTGCGATCGGATGTCCTGAAGGTTGGGCACCATGGCAGCGCGTCCGGAACCAGCGCACGCTGGCTCGATGTAGTGCGCCCTACGCACGCAGTGATCTCCGTTGGGAGGCGAAACCCGTTTGGCCACCCATCGCCGGACGTTCTTGATCGCATGCGGCGTCGGCAAATACGCATATGGCGCACCGATCAGCAGGGAACCATAACGATGACCACCGATGGCAGCGGCCTTCGCGTACACACCCATGGAAGGTGAACTATGAGATTGTGCCTGAGCGGCGACGACTGGCGAGTCGTTGGCCTTGTGCCGAGTGAATGGGCGTGGATACCCCTCACGGCGCCTGAAGCAGACCTCGATCATCTCCCTACGGTCATCCCGCCATGGATCCGTGCCAGGGTCCCGGGTGATGTGCAGTCCGATCTTCTGGATACCGGCGAGCTGCCAGACCCCACGGTGGATCTGAACAGCCGTTACTGGGAGTGGACCAGCCAGCGTGACTGGGTGTATGTGAAGGAGTTCGACCTTCCGGCTTGGGACGGTCAGCCTGCAGCCGCTCTCAGATTCGACGGTGTGGACTATGCCTGCCATGTGTTCCTCAATGGAACGAAGCTCGGAACCCATGAGGGCACATACACTGCCTTCGAGCTCGACGCGTCTGCTGCCATCCGCCCCGGCGCCACCAACCGCCTGATCGTCGTCGTAGAGCACGCACCGGTGGAGCCCGATCAGCAAGCTCAGATCGGGTGGACCAACAAGGTTCGCCTGTGGAAGCCCAGATTCGCGTACAAGTGGGACTGGTGCACGCGTCTGATCCCGCTGGGCATACATGACGACGTCTGGCTCGACATGTGGGATCGGGCTCGTCTGAGCTCGCTCCGATGCCAGACGAACACAGACGCGCGCCGGGGCGAGACCGACGGCGTGGCAAGTATTGTCGCGTCCCTCGATCGCCTCAGCGCCGAGCGTCTGAGCGTGATCGCGTCGGCCTACGATGATCGCGGTACCTGCGTGGCGCGGGAGTCCCTGGTCATTGCGGCAAAGCACGCATCTTCCGGGGGCCGCGGCGTCCACTCTTCGGAAACCGCCGCGCGCCTCACCCTGCGCATACCGAACGTCGGCCTGTGGCACCCCAACGGCTACGGACCGCAACCCCTGTACACGATTAGCGTCGAGGTCCGCGGAGACGACGGATCGCTTCTCGATAGCAGGTCTCAGCGCACGGGGTTCCGCCAAGTGCGCGCAGTACCCAACTACGGCGCGCCCAGTGACGCCCTGCCGTACACACTGGAAGTCAACGGACGCAAGGTGTTTGTGAAGGGCTGGAACTGGGCCCCGGTGGATCAGCTTTACGGACGTATCAAGGAAGACCGGTACCGGCATGCCATCAGACTCGCGAAGGACGCCAACTGCAACCTCCTTCGCGTCTGGGGCGGCGGCTTGCTCGAACGCGAGCTCTTCTATGATCTGTGCGACGAGGCGGGCATCATGGTCTGGCAGGAGTTCCACCAGTCCTCCTCTGGCATCAACAACGAGCCTGCCCGTGACCCCGAGTACGTGGCCTACTGTGCCGATCAAGCGCGCAACATCGTCCCGCGTCGCGCACACCATCCGAGCCTCGTGATCTGGTGCGGGGGCAACGAACTCTGCGACGACGCCATGACGCCATGCGACGCCAGTCATCCGGTCCTGGCGGCATTGCGACAAGTCGTCGAGGAGACGGATCCTCAGCGAATCTATCTCCCCACATCACCGTCGGGACCCGTCTTCGCTGCC
>JAAYVH010000302.1 GCA_012517255.1 Chthonomonadales bacterium | reverse complement strand
CCGGTGATTGAGCCGGCGCGAAGCGCCGTGTCGAAATCAAGGCGGGCTGCGTGCGCGCACCGTAGGGGCGTATCAGCCGGACGACCAATGTCGCGATCAGGTGATGCGAGGCTCCAACCGGCTGGTACGCCCTTGTTCCGCCTGATTACGGCGTTCACCGGCTGGCCTACGCCTCACGCGATACATGGGCGAACCAACCGCGCGGTGCCGCGTTCCTCTTCATGGCGGTTCCGTTCGGCGGTTGATTCGCCCCTACGGGCATTGGGCGGCACGCGATCGTAGGCCCTGCGGGCAGAACGACCGCCCGCGGGTGATTGAGCCGGCGCTTCGCGCCGGCTCAATCACCGGCGGGCTGCGCTCGCAATGACGTGCGGGCGTCGTCAGACGCGATGACCGTGGGCGGTCGGGATGGCCGCGCTTCGCTCGCAATGACGTGCGGGCGTCGTCAGATGCGATGACCGTGGGCGGTCGGGATTGCCGCGCTTCGCTCGCAATGACGTGCGGGCGTCGTCAGACGCGATGACCATGGGCGCTCGGGATTGCCGCGCTGCGCTCGGGATTGCCGCGCTGCGAGCGCAATGACGTGCGGGCGGATCGACCGCCGTGGGACCACTACACCTGTGCCGCTACCACGGTCTCCCATGCTGTCTCGAACATCGCGATGGCGTTCTCAAGCTTGACATCCCAGTGAAGCTCGGTTGTGGAGCCCATGAGATAGCCGCGACCTCCCGTGTCTCGAATCGCCTGACGGCAGACCTCGCGAACCTCGTCGGGCGTGCCGAACGTCAGGAGCTGGCTCACATCAATGCCGCCGGTCAGGACCAGTTGCGGGTAGCGTTCACGCACGAGCTTCGGGTGCATACCTGCGACGGTCTCGAGCGGGTTCAGGCCGTCAATGCCGGTCGCGACAAGGTCGTCGAGCACGGGAAACAGGTTGCCGTCAGAGTGGAAGACACAGAGCGCGCCCCGCTCGTGCCATGCATCGTTGACGCGCTTGAGGTGCGGCATGAAGTTGCGCCGGAGCCATGCCGGCGAGAAGAGCGGGCCGTTCTTGTAGGCGATGTCGTCGGCGGTCAACGCCAGCGGAATCAGCTCGGGGTCGGCGATGCAGGCGATCCGGCGCAGCTCAGCCTCGCAGAGAGCATCCGCCCACTCCGCGACAAGTTCGGGCTCCTCGACGGTCAGATAGGAGAAGAGCTCCTGACCGCACTGATGGTACATGTAGGTCAGACCCGGCAGGCTCTCGACGATCAGCACGGTCGGATCGCCGTCCGGATCGCCTTCGGCGAAGCATGCGAGACGCTCGCGCACATGGTCGTGGAAGCCGCGACGGTGCTCATCCGTGTACACGACAGCGCGCGCTCGCGCGATGTCCTCGCGCACCCATCGGATACATCCCTCGAGGTCGTCAAAGGGCCTCTGGACGATCCAGCCGGTCCACCGCTCTTGCTGATAGACCCACCCGTTGCCGTGATCTATGCGCTGAGGGTTCTCGGTCGGCCCGCCTGCCATGCGGGTCATGTCGAGCACGCGCCCCACAGCCAGACCCGTCAAACGGGCTCCATTGCCCGGAGCGAACCGCTGGCCGGAATAGTGCTCGATGATGGCATCGTTCTGGAAGATGTCGTACAACGGCACGCGGTCCACGTCCTCGAACCGCATAGCCCGCATTACCCTCTCGCGTTTGGTCAGCCTCGCCATGTGCGCCCCCCATTCTCGGCCCTATTGCCCATCATTCCCCGCGCCGCACGCCTCATCCTGCACCGCTCAGTGCGACTGGGTACACTAATGCCATGCAGGATCCAGAAGAGCTCGATCAGGCCATAGACGTCGCTCTTGAGGGAGCGCCCCGCGCCGCGCAACTGGCCGAGATGGTGGAGACCGTGCGCGAGCGCCGGGAGAACATGGCGAAGGAGCTGAAGGCCGAAAGCGACCCGGAGAAGCAGCGCGAGATCGCTCGGCGCATTAAGGAGCTCGATCGGCAGATCACGGCTCTGAGCGAGCAGCGCGCCGTGTCGCACTTCGTCGAGATGTCGGTGCGCGCCAGCGCCCATCGTCCGCACCGCGATCCGGCCCTTGAGGACGATGACGAGTGACCCGAGGTCGCCTTGACCTGCCCACCACAGCTTCGCTCATTGTCACGCTCTTGTTCTGGGGATCGGCCTTTCCCTTCATCCGGATCGCGCTGCGCGCCTATTCGCCGGCGCATCTGACGCTGTTCCGCTTCCTGACCGCTTCGGCGGCGATGCTGGCCTATGCCCTCATTGCTCGCACGCGCCTGCCCGCGCTGCGCGACTGGGGTCCGCTTGTTGGCCTCAGCTTCCTCAACGTCGCCGCCTACCACACGCTGCTCAACTACGGGCTGGTCACCGTTGGGGCTGGGGCAGGATCGCTCATCGTGAACACGGCGCCGGTATTCGCGGCCGTCTTCGCCCACCGAATACTGGGCGAACCGGTGGACGCGCGGGCCTGGGCAGGGCTGGTCATCAGCCTGGCAGGAGCTGCGCTGATTGCGCTCGGAGGAGGCGCTGAGCTCAAGTTCTCGCCGGGGGCGGCGTTGCTGGTGGGCTGCGCCATAACATGGGGGCTGAGCATTGTCCTGACGAAGCCGCTTCTGCGGCGGTTCTCGGCCCTGCAGGTGGCCATGGTGTCCGTGTGGTGCGGCACCGCCATGCTGCTGGTCTTTGCGCCGGGCCTGCGGGAGGCTGTGCGCACGGCGCCAGGGGCCGCCACATGGAGCATCGTTTATCTGGGCGTGTTTCCGATCGCCGTCTCCTATGCAACCTGGAGTTATGCACTGTCACGACTGCCTGCGACGCGCGTTGCGGGCTATACCTACACCATACCGGTGATCGCGCTGGCAGTGGCGTTTGTGCTGCTCGGCGAGACCCCGGGGCCGCTGGCGCTGCTCGGCGGAGCGGTGGCGCTGGGCGGCGTGTTTCTCGCGAATGCGGGGAGAAGGAGCGTTCCGGCATGATGCGTCTGACCATGACGCTTGGGATGATGATCGTATGCGCAACGCCTGTCCTGGCGTTGCCGCTCGGCTTCGGCATAGGGCTGCGACTGGGCGGCTCCACCACCAAGCCATCGGGGCTGCTCGTTGGAGTGGATGCCGCCATACCCGCCCTGTCGCTGGGGCGCGGGCTGAAGACGCGCGTGGATTTCGACACATGGGGTCAGCCGACCTCGGGCTGGGACCGCACCTCGGGCGGCAAGGCCGTCGCCGTCTGTCAGATCGCCAGTACGCTGGGCGGATACTACGGCGCAGGGCTCGGCTACAGCCGCATACGAACCGGCGGAGTCGCCGATGACGGACCGGAGATCAAGCTGGTTGGCGGCATCAACATTCTGGGGCTCGGGGTGGAGGCCAACGCCCACATCGGCAAACGCACCGTGTGGACGGGCATGTTGCGCCTGCGCTTCTAGCATCCCGCCGCCGCTCGGGGTTCCATAGCGGCGGCAATGGTGGGGTCGCGCCGCAACCCGCCCAGCTAGGGCGACCATCGGCTGCGTCATTCTGCCGCGCCTCCTGAGAAAGCGTAGAGAGCTTTCTGAGGAGCGCAGCGAAGCGACCCCGAACAGTCCACGCCGATCCGATCCGACGACCTGTGAACCTTCGGGATTGCCGCGCTCCGCTCGCAATGACGTGCAGGAGTGGCCACGGCACTGGGTAGGGGCACGCTGCAACGTGCCCCTGCCGGCGCCGCGGCGCGCGATCGTAGGCCCTGCGGGCAGAACAGAGCAATCCCGGCCCTTCAGGCCGCCCGCCCGCCATAGGGCTGAACGACCGCCCGCCTGGATTTCGACACGGCGCTTCGCGCCGGCTCAATCACCGGCGGGCTGCGTGCGCACCACGCAGGGGCGTATCAGCCGGGCGACCGATGGTGCGATCACATGATGCAAGGTCACGACCGGCTGGTATGCCCTTGTCTCCGACGCGTCCGAGGGCATCACGGTTGACATGGCAATCATGCCGGACATGGGCGAACCAACCGCGAGCTGCCGGCTCCCGTTTGTTACGGCGCTGCTCGGCGGTTGATTCGCCCCTACGCGCCTGCGATGCCATGCGCCCCCACGTCATCGCGAGCGAAGCGACGCGATCCCGAGCAGT
>JAAYVH010000301.1 GCA_012517255.1 Chthonomonadales bacterium | reverse complement strand
GGAAGTGAACCTGGGCATCATCGAGCGAGCCTGCGCCTACACCATTGACGCGATGATGTTCGGCGACGACTGGGGGCAGCAGACGGGTCTGCAGATGGGCGGCACCCTCTGGCGCGAGTTCATCAGGCCCCGCGTCTGCGCCATGTACGGCGCGGTCAAGGCGCGCGGCAAGCGCGTCTTCATTCACTCATGCGGCAAGGTAGATGAGCTCTTCTGTGACCTCATCGAATGCGGGCTCGATGTGTTCAACCCGTTCCAGCCGGAAGTCATTGACGTGGAGCAAGCTAAGCGGGAGTATGGGCGCGACCTCACGTTCTTCGGCGGGATCAGCACCCAGCGGACGCTGCCGTACGGCACGCCGCAGCAGGTTCGCGACGAGGTCCGGCGGCTCATCGAGGTGGTCGGCAAAGACGGTGGGCTGGTCGCCGCGCCTGCGCACGCCATCCCCGGCGACGCTAAGCCTGAGAACATCGAGGCCATGCTGGAGGCGCTGCATGAGGGTTAAGGCGATTAGCGCGTTGGCGCTGGCGCTCATGATCGGCGTTTGGTTATCCGGCAATGCGTCGTCTGAGGACGCGGCCCGTGCAAAGAGTCCCGACGCCCCGCGAGTCCTGACCCGCGATCTGGACAACCTGAACGGCCCGTGGCGCTTTCGAACGGATCCTCAAGTTGAGGGCGAGACCCTTGGATGGCAGCTGCCCGACGCAGATGACGCCGATTGGAAGCTGCTCAACGTCCCGGGATACTGGGAACCGCAAGGCATCACGGATACCCGTCCCGGTCAGCCGCCGCGACCGAAGGGCACGATGCCATACAGCGACTACGACGGTACGGCATGGTATCGCAAGCGCTTCATCGTTCCCTCGGAGTGGGCGGGCAAGCCGCTGCTCCTTACGCTGGGCAGCGTGGACGACGGGGATCGCACTTTCGTTAACGGCAAGCTCGTGGGAGAGACGCCGTTGACGAAGAGGCAAGCCGTGCTCATTGAGCGCGCCTATCGCGTGGCTCCCGATCTGATCAAGCCGGGAGCCGCGAATGTCATCGCTGTCTGCGTCACGGACGGAGGAGGTCCGGGAGGGATGATGGGTCCGAACGTTTCGTTGGTGCCGGAGGACTACCTGACGGCGCCCGTGCGGCTGCCTTCGGCCGACAGACCGCTGGCCGACCGCTTCGCCGATCCGCCAGCGGATTCGCGCATGCTGAAGATCATCCACGGCTGGCCGGACGAGGCTCAGGCTCAGGACGCCCTGATCCGGACTCTGGCGCAACAGGGCTTCGGGGGGGTCGTGTGCAACGTGTCCTTCACCGAGTATCTGCGGAGCGAGGCGAAGTGGGCTGCGTTCGTTCGCGCAGTGAACGAGGCGAAGAAGGCCGGTATGGCCATGTGGCTCTATGACGAGAAGGGTTACCCATCGGGCAGCGCCGACGGCCTCACCCTGGAAGGCCATCCGGAGTACGAAGCTCAGGGCCTCCTCATTGCCGACGCCATCACGAATGGAGAGCCGGTCGAGCTTCAGGTCCCGCCTGGCAAGCTGCGTCTGGCCGCAGCGGTGCCGCTCATCAACGGCAGAATGGACAGGAGCCGGTTGATCGCGCTCACTCCCAGGGATGGCAAGATCGCGTTCCAGCCCGACAACGGCCAATGGCACGTGATGGCGATCACGGAAGATCGGCTGTACGAAGGGACGCATGCGGCCAACAGCTTCGGCGACCGGCTGCCTTACATTGATCTGCTGGCTCCGGAGCCTACAGCTCGGTACCTGCAGGTGACGCATGACGCCTACGCCTGGCGCCTCGGCGCCGACCTTGGCAAGTACTTCGTCAGCACGTTCACCGATGAGCCGTCGCTCATGAGCCTGTTCCTCCGCCGGATGCCCTATCGGGTTCTCCCCTGGTCGCCCGTCATGGCGCGCGAGTTCCGGGCACGGCGCGGCTACGACATTGGCGACCGTCTGCCTCTTCTTGTCACAGGCGATGGCCCTGAGGCCATGAAGGCCCGCTATGACTTCTGGAAAACCGTCGGCGAGCTGGTATCCGACAGCTTCTTTGGTCAGATCCAGCGCTGGTGCGCCAGGCATGGCGTTCGCTCCGGCGGCCACCTGCTCTACGAGGAGAACCTGTCGTACCATGTGCCGTTCTACGGAGATTTCATGGCATGCGCGCGCCGTTTGGACGCGCCCAGCATTGACTGCCTGACGAGCGTACCGTCGGAAGTTCCGTGGTTCATCGCGCGGCTCATGGGCAGCGTCGCGGACCTCGAAGGGCGCAGCGTGACCATGTCAGAGACCTCGGATTTCGGCCAGACCTACAGGGCGCAGGGAGACACGCGCCCCGTACGCGTGGTGACCGAAGCTGAGATCCGCGGGACGTGCAATCGGCAGATGCTCGGCGGAATCAACACGATCACAAGCTACTACACATTCCGCGAACTGAGCGGCGAGCAGTTGCGACGCATCAACGCCTATGTGGGCCGTTGCAGCACCATGCTGAGGGGCGGCCATCAGGTGACCGACGTTGCGGTGGTGTATCCCATCGAGAGCGCCTGGGTTCGTTTCCGGCCGTCGCGCCATCTCACGAGCGAGGCCCCAGAAACACAGGCCGTCGAGCGGACGTTCCGGCGAGTCTCGGACGCGCTGTACGGCGCGCGTCGCGATTTCACGTATGTGGACAGCAAGGCGATTTTGAACGCGAAAGTGAGCAAGGGCGCTCTGGTCCATGGCAAGCTTCGGTGGCGCGTGGTGGTGCTTCCTCATGCGGATACGCTTCCTCTCGCCTGTTGGAAGAAGCTCGAGGCGTTCGCGAAGAGCGGAGGGATCCTGATCTCGGTCGCCGCCAGGCCACTGAACACTGAGGCAGCGTTCCCATCGGCTGATGCGAAGCAGCTGGCCGAGACGGTCTTCGGTCGGCAGTCCGGGATGAGCGTCCGGCCAGTTGGCGCCTCAGGTGTCGGCGTGTATTTGCCCGCCGGTTCCGAACACATGCTGGGGCCGATTCTCGACAGCTTGATCGAGCCGGAAGTGGCCATGCCGGATCGTTCGGCGCCGGTTCGCGCCACGCATCGGCGCATAGACGGGCACGAGGTGTTCTTCCTCATCAACGATAGTGCGACACCGTGGTCGGGCTCAGTCTCGGTGTGCGCATCGGGCGATGGCGAGCTCTGGGATCCGATGACTGGCGCGCGTCGGCAGCTCTCCGGACCGAACGGGGTGAAGGTCGTCCTCGAGCCTTATGCGGGAACATTCCTGCGCTATGCCAGCGCTCGCGCTCCGCGCCGGAAGGCGCTTCAGGGCGGAGAGCTGCCGGACGTCGTCATGCAGCCGCTGACGCCCTCTTCGGTGGAACAGGCGGCCGGCACGCATGTGGCCGCATCGGTTCGGCGGACAGGTCAGGTGTGGGAGGCGACCGGCGCGATCAGGAAGAGCGACGTGGATACGTTCATGTTCGCCGTCATGCGCTTCGATCGGCCCGCCGATCTTTCTCGCGCCGAGTTCCTGTCCCTGCCCGTCTCCGTGCCCACCGGTCAGCGCTCTGCGCCGCAACTGCTGGTCATCGTTACCGACAGCAAGGGCGTGCAGTACTGGGCCGAGACGGGGCGCTCTCTGACTGCGGCAGGCCGCGCTGACGTTGTGCTCCCCCTTCAGTCGTTCAGTCACGCACCGTTCTCTCAGGGTCCCGCAGGCGCCCTGGACTGGAGCTCTGTCGCCGCTGTCAACGTCGGCTGGGGAGGGCACTTCGGCAAGGAAGGCGACGTGATCGCCTTCACCGTCGGGGTCCCGCGAGTGGGAAGAATAGGGCGTAAGTAAGGGGACACGGCGTCTCCCCGGCGGTAGAGCGCAGCCAAGAGTATCCAGACGACGACAGGGTCTCGACACGGCGTCCGCTGGGCATCACAATCAGCGGCGCGGCGCGATCCACAGCGCCGAGCCGATGCCGCGCAGGATCTTCCATAGGGTGCGGACCGGATGCGCCAACCGGTAGAACGCTACGGAGGCGTTATCGGGCAGGCCGTAGCGGTGGCGGAGGCTCGCCGCGCTGGGGAATGCGAGGCTAAACAGGTAGCGGATCCGGGCGCGAGTGTTCGGTAGGGCGCGTGCGCGCGCGATCCGGGCCAAATACGCCGAAGGCAGGGCGGCGAAGCTGTGAACGGCGTGATCGGGGCCGCTCTGGAAGAGCCGCCCGATGGGGATGGGCTGGCAGTCCGACGGAACGTCCGGGACACCGGCATGCCAGTGGGCGTTCAGGGTCGCGCCGACGATCTGGCATTGAGGAACGATGCCCCAACGCCTGGCAGTCTCCCAGAACTCGCTCCAGGTCCATTCGACCTCCCAGCCGGGCTCAGGCGATCCGCTGACAGGCTCGGCGAAGGGCCAGACCAGCTCTTCCAGATTGATCTTCGCGATCTTCTCCTCGAACGTATCGCCCTCGACCGGCGGACCGATGCGCGGATGTCGGCCCGTCGTGTTGCGGTGGATCATGAGCAGCATGTCGGTCATCCACTTGGGGGACACGGTCAGGGGCGGCTTCAGGTGCACGCAGAAGTGCGCTACCGCGACCAGCAGTTCATGGAGCGGATGCAAGCGCAGAAGGCCGGCGGGAGTCGCCACTTCCGATCGGTCCGAGACGGCCGAGAGGCCGTCGAGACCGGCGCAAGGCCGCGCCGCTGCCCACGCCTCCTCCAGCGCTGGGCTGTCCGGTCGGAGTCCCGGCAATCGCGTCTGCAGGTCAATCGGAAGCCGTCCCGGAGCCAGCAGCCGGAGCCCGGGGCCTTCCTCGGCCTGGAGCAGCACGTCTTCGGGACCATTCCACGGCTCTGGCTCGTAGCCCTGTTCGGACAGCGCCGCCGTAACCGACCAGAGATCCTGCGCCCGCACGAGCAGGTCCAGGTCGCTGAGGTGGCGGGGTAGGGGACCGGTGTACAGCTCGAGCGTGTGGGCGGTGCCCTTCAGGGCCATCGCTCTGACCGACTTGCGACCGAGTACCGCGCCGATTCTGTCAAGAGTCTGCCGAGACCGGTCTGCGCTGAGCAGCATGGACCCGAACTCGGCCTCCAGGCGTTGTTCGCCGGCATTTGCCGGACCTGGAACGGCGTCTACAGTGCGCAGGTACAACGACGACGCCAGCTCCATGAGAGTGTCGAATGAATGGCGCTCCACGCTTGGAGTGTAGCACCTGCGAGGCGACCGAATGCTGGGGGTGTTGTGCCACGATGCGCTCGCACGGCACATTGGGTAGGTGTGCCGTCGCAGGACGGGAGGGTACCCGAATATCGGATGCCGGCGTAGGCGGAAGTTGGGTGATTGGGCAAGACTGAAGGCGCCTCCAGACGGAAATGTCCAGAGACGCCTGTTCAGAGCTGTTGTGCGGTTGTGAGTATGGCAGGCGCTAGTGAGCTAACTCTTGTCCAGGTTGCCGGTACAACCGCTAACTCCCGACACGATCTTACCGCACGTCAGCAGACGCTCTTCAGTCGCAATTGCTACGACTCGAACGACCGGGCGGCTGTACGGCATCCTGCTCCCCGAGTCCTGAATATCGGTCATGGTCCGGACCTCCGTGGATAATGGGGCAGATGCTCAGCCCCTCTACTTAACAGTATACTTGAAATACGATCCCCAACCGGTGCAGAACCGCGTTGTCCCCTTCGCCCAGGCCGTCTCACAGTCGCCGGTGGTCGGTGAGCCCTCTACAGTGGTGATGAAGCCGATGTGCTGGTAGTGCTGACCGGTGCTGCCCAACGTAGGATTCGCGATCACCATGACATTCTGACCGCATGTCGGGACGAATCCCTCTCCGTTGGCCTCGGCGTCGGCGATAATGGCATAAGCCAGATTGGTGAGTTCCGGATAGCCGGTGCCAAGCAGCGTTGCAGGATCAATGCCGTCGCTGAAGTGCCAGATCGCCAACTGGATGGCGCTTGGCAGGATCAAGGGGTTGCTGCCGGCGATGTAGGTCTGGTTGATCAGGTAATTGATCAGATCCAGGTTCGGGTTTGACGCGAACGGCGGCAGCAACGCGATCGCCGCGCTGTTTAGCGCGCCCGTAGCGTCGTAGCTGGCCTCCAGTGCGTTGGCGTACTGCGGGGACACCCACGTCAGGTAGTCGCCAGGATCTCCACCATAGACGCTGTCGATGTCCGGAAACGTACCACCGAAATCAACGCAGTACCCCGGATAGATGCCGAAGTCGCCCAGGTCCACATTGAACGTTGCCGCGGGGTCGCCGTAAGAAAACACTACGGTACCGTTAGCGGCTGCAACCTGGTCGTTGAGCTTCGCGAAGTCCGGAGTGCAGCTAGTCGGGTCCGCCACCAACTCACAAACATCCGCGTGGGCCGCTATGTACAGCTCCTGGTCTGAGCAAAGGAGCGTAGAGAGCGGAATCTCATAAACATCGACCTTGACGTTATCCAGACCCTCGTGCTTGAACGGGAAGCGACCAGGGGCAGCGCGAGTCGGCTTATTCTTGCTGACGTACAGGTGGGTCGTCGTCATGACCCAATCGGAGCCTGTCGTATCGTAGGTGACGCGAAGGTACTTGACGGTGCGATTGCTCTCGGTCTTCTTGATCTGCTCGACGACGAGCTTGCCGATCAGGATGTGCTGGCCGGCGTACAGTGGCTTCTCTATCCGATTGTAGGCAAGGCTTCGTGTCGAGAGGCCGAGGAGAGCTACCGCGAATAGGGCGCAGCTTCCCCTAAGGATGGTTCTCATGATCTCATTGCTCCCTGGCGGTATTGGCCGCCGTGGCGTGATTGGACGTTAGCGATAATCTCCGGAGCGATACGCGCACCGAACATCACGATTATACGTACATACGTCCTACAATGTCAAGGTGTTTGTCCTACACGAAAAAAAGAAACCGGCCGTCGGTTGAGTCGGCAGTTGCGAGCCGGTCTACCGCCCCCGCCGGTGATTGAGTAGCGGCTTGCGCGCGGGATGGATGTGTGTGGCCAATGAGATGAGCATGTAGGAAACGATGAGCTTGCGCAAGACGCGTATCGAAATCCCGGCGAGGAGTCCGTCCACCGCCCCCTGGGTTTCGATACGGCCGGCGCGAGCCATGCTAGAGACCCTGGCGTCAGACGATCTGGCTCGCGCCGGCCTACTCAACCACCGGGGGCGGGTTGGATCGCGAGGGGATCACACACTGATCGCGGGCTGCTTGTCCCCGCCGGCGATTGAGTAGCGGCTTGCGCGCGGGATGGATGTGTGTGGCCAATGAGGGGAGCATGCGGGGAAGGACGAGCTTGCGCAAGACGCGTATCGAAATCCCGGCGGCGAGTCCGCTTACCGCTCCCTGGGTTTCGATACGGCCGGCGCGATCCATGTGAGAGACCCTGGTGGCCGATGGTCTGGCTCGCGCCGGCCTACTCAACCGCCGGGGGCGGGTTGGATCGCGAGGGGATCACACACCGGTCGCGAGTTGCTTGTCCCCGCCGGCGATTGAGTAGCGGCTCTCGCAAGACGCGTATCGAAATCCCGGCGGGGAGTCCGTTTGCCGCTCCCTGGGTTTCGATACGGCCGGCGCGATCCATCTGAGAGACCCTGGCGGCAGATGGTCTGGCTCGCGCCGGCCTACTCAACCGCCGGGGGCGGGGACCCGGTTGACCACCGCCCCCTGGGTTTCGATACGGCCGGCGCGTCCCGAGTGAGGGACCCTGGGGGCACATGGTCTGACCCGCGCCGGCCTACTCAACCGCCGGGGGCGGCGACTCGGTTCACCACCGCCCCCTGGGTTTCGATACGGCCGGTGCGGCCTACTCAACCACCGGGGGCGGGACGGGGCGTCCTAGTTCCTCTTCGCCCCGGCTTTCTTCGTCACGACCTGCATCGAGCTGATCCGATCGCCGACGCGGATCTTGCGCACGACGTCCATGCCTTTGATGACCTTGCCGAAGACGCAATAATCGCCGTCGAGCTGGTGGTTCGCCTCGAGGTTGATGAACCACTGGCTGTCGCCGGTGTCCGAACGAGGCCTCGATAGGGCCATGGCCATCGTACCGGGCTTGTGGGTCTTGTCATTCACCTCGAACGGGATGTTCTTGCCCGAGCCGCCTGCGCCAATCTGCAACTCCATCTTCTTTCTGTCGGACATGGCGGCGAGTTCGGCGGGCTTGAGCTCCTTCGTCTTTGGATCGCCCGCCTGAACCACGAACCCTGGCTCAACTCTGTGCACCAGGATGCCGTTGTAGAACTTGCGCTTGCAGAGGTCCACCATATGCGCTACGGTCTTGGGCGCATCGGACGGATACAGCTCAAGCATGACGGCGCCGCGCCCCTCGATCTTCATCTCGATCGTGACGGGCTTCTCCGCCGCGAGGGCTGGGGCCGGCAAGAGCAGCCAGGCAAGAGCCAAGAGGCAAGAGACGACGGCAAAGAGCTGAGAGCTGAGAGCAAAGAGGGAACGCTGCCGCTGCATCGATCGATTCATGACGATCTCCTTCAGTCGGCCCGCATGGACTCGATGGCGTCGCCGACGGCGATCTTGTCGACGATCTCCATGCCCTGAACGACTCTGCCAAAGACGCAATAGTCCTCATTCAGGCCGACGTTATCGCTGAGATTGATGAAGAACTGGCTGTCCCCGGTGTCGGATCGGGGACTGCTGAGAGCCATGGCGACGGTGCCTCGAATGTGCGCGAGCTTGTTGGCTTCAAAGGGGATGTTCTTGCCGGAGCCGCCAGCGCCAATGCCCAGGGCTACCATCTGCTGCTGGCTCATGCCGGCAAGCTCGGCGGACGAAGTGGTCAGGGTGTCGGGGTCGCCCGCTTGCACGACGAAGCCTTTCTCGACCCGGTGGAACTTAATGTTGTCGTAGAACTTCTCGTTGGCGAGCCTGATGAACTGGGCGACGGTCTTGGGCGCGGCCTTCGGGTAGACCTCGATGACCACCTGACCCTTGCCGGCGATGGTCAGGGTAACCTTCCGGGCGCCCCCCATGGGCGGCTTGAAGTCGCGACTTGCTTGCCTCGCCTTTTCCCGCTGCTCCTGATCAGCCTTCTTCCATGCTTCCTGTTGCTGTTTCTCCACCTCTCGCGCCTGGTCTTCCTGAGGCGCAGGCGACAGGTCCTTGCTTTGCTGGGTCAGGATGGATATGGCAAGCGCGACAATCGCGATGCCGAGGATCGTGAGTACAGCCCTCATGGCTCGCCTCCACGTCACATGGGTGTTTGCACGGATGCGCACAACTAATACGGGATGGGCGACGAACGCGTCTCCCGCTATCGGCAGGCGGATTCTACCCGATCGGTCCCTCAACGGGACTGTATGCTACAATCCGGTCCTCTACAGGAGAGGTGTTTGCCGATGCTTGCCAAGCGCATCATTCCGTGCCTCGACGTCCACGATGGGCGCGTCGTTAAGGGAGTGAACTTCGTCAATCTCCGCGATGCCGGCGATCCGGTCGAGCTGGCCTCGCGCTACGATGAGGAAGGAGCGGATGAACTGGTCTTCCTCGACATCACCGCCAGCCATGAGCAGCGAGACACCATCGTGAGCATGGTGGAGCGGGTGGCGGAGCAGGTGTTCATACCGTTCACGGTCGGCGGCGGGATTCGGACCGTCGAGGACTTTCGCCGCATACTCCGCGCCGGGGCCGACAAAGTGAGCATCAACACGGCGGCCGTAGAGCGGCCAGAGCTCATATCAGAGGCGGCCGAGCAGTTCGGCAGTCAGTGCGTCGTTGTCGCCATGGACCCGAAATGCGTCGGTCAGTATGCCGATGGCTCGCCCCGATGGGAGGTGTTCACCCACGGCGGCCGGAGGCCCTCGGGTCTGGACGCGCTCGCGTGGGCTTCGCGGGTCGAAGAGCTTGGCGCCGGCGAGATACTGCTCACGAGCATGGATCGTGACGGCACGCAAATCGGCTACGACATACCGCTTACTCGTGCGGTGGCCGAACGGGTCGGCATTCCCGTGATCGCATCGGGTGGCGCGGGTTCGCCGGAGCATTGCCTGCAAGCCGTGACGGAGGGCAAGGCCGACGCGGCCCTCGTCGCATCGATCGTCCACGACGGCCTGTGCACGATCGCTGAGATCAAGGCGTGCCTCAGCCAGCACGCAGTGACCGTTCGATGAGCGTAAGGGAGGCCAATATGAGTGATGACCCGAGGATACCGGACGGACTGAAGTATGACGGTTCGGGTCTCATACCCGCGGTGATACAGGATGCCGACAACGGCGATGTGCTCATGGTCGGTTACATGAACCGCGATGCCGTGCAGAGAACGCTCGAAACGGGCCGCGTTACGTTCTGGAGCCGCAAGCGGCAGGAATACTGGGTCAAGGGCGAGACGTCCGGCAACGTGCAGGAACTGGTCGAGATGCGGGTCGACTGTGACCTCGACTGCCTGCTGATTCTGGCGAAGCAGACTGGTCCTGCTTGCCACGAAGGCTACCGGTCGTGCTTCTTCCGGCGCGTCGAGGGTGACAGAACTGAGGTGATCGGCGACCGCCTCATGACGCCGGACCAGATGTACCGTAAGGGCTGAGCGAGAGCCGAACGGCAGGGGGATCCGAGGGTATGGTGTGGCTGCTTGCGGCTGGAGCCATGTTGGTTCCGCCAGCGCCCGTTGTGAACGGCATCGCTTACCCGGACATCATGCCTGTGGCACAGATACGTCCGGGCATGAAGGGGTACGGGCTTACCGTCTTCCATGGGTCGAAGATCGAGCGGTTCGACGTCACTGTTGTTGCGGTAGTTCGGAACGGCAGTCTCATCGCCCCGGGCCATGACATGATCCTGATCCGCATGTCGGGCGGCCCCATGACCCAGCGCGGCGCCAACCTCATCCGTGGCATGAGCGGCAGTCCTATCTATCTGAATGGCAAGTGCATCGGGGCGTTCTCGCAGGGCGAACCCACCACGAAGGAGCCGCTCGGAGGCGTTACGCCGATCATGGACATGCTGGAGGCGTGGGACCCGAAACTGCCCGAAAGGATCGAGGCTCGCACGTCTGACACCACACGGCCGAGGGTCGTTGAGCTTCGGCCCCCCATCCGGTGCGGGCAACGAACGATCCGTCGCATCGCGTTCGACAGTCGCGAGAGATCATGGGCCACCGCATCCACGCTGCACCTGCGGCCTTGCACGGGCATGGTGACGTTCACGGGCGGATCGCCCCGGATGCTGCGACGAGTGAAAGAGCTTCTGGAGCCCTATGGCGTGGATGTGATGCAAGCGCCCGCGGGCAGGTCCGGCTCCGTTGGAGGCGGCTCGCTACAGCCGGGCGCAGCGTTCGCCACGCTGCTCATGAAGGGGGACGTCGAGACAGGCGCCACCGGCACCGTGACGTATCGGCGCGGCAATCGTCTTCTCGGCTTCGGTCACCCGTTTCTGGGAATGGGTCCCATCAATGCGCCGATCTGTCCGGCGACGGTTCATGACGTCTATCCGCTGAATGCAGGCTCCTACAAGATCTCGACGCCGGGCCCTGTGCTCGGCATGACACAGCAGGACCGGCCATTTGGCGTGAGCGGGGTGGTGGGGCAGAAGCCTTCGATGATCCCCATCACGGTCAACGTGGATGACCGAACCACCGGCAGGGCCAGGGTGTATCGAATGGATGCCGTGTGGCACCCCAATCTGACGGCAGGATTGGTCAGCCTCGGCGTAGGCTCCGCCATCGCAGATATGCACGGAACGCCGGGCCCGGTCATGGCACGGATCGAAACAGTCGTCGAGGCAGAGGAGCTCGGCCGCATCGAGCGCCGCAACTTCGCCTACGATGCGCGAGCCGTGGATCTTGCCGCGACCGCGGATCTCGATGCGATTCTGAACGTGGTGACCAACAACCCGTTCGGCCCCTTGTCGGTGAGGAGCGCAGCCGTAAGTTGTGTCATCGAGGCAGGCCGCAGGACCGCGACCCTCGAGCGCGTGGCGGTGAAATCCAACCGATACGAACCAGGCGACACCGTGCAGGTGGAGGTGACGCTCCGGCCGTATCGCGGTGAGCCGGTGGTCCGGTCAACGTCTCTGGTTATCCCGGAAGCCACGCCCGCTGGGCAGGTGACGCTCACCGTTCGCGGGGGTGGCGCACCTCCGTCGCTATCTCTCGGAGGCATTACCCTCAGGCCGTCCACAGGCGCGACATCTGAGCAGTCTCCTCCGGCGAATGTCCGCCAGATGATGGACCGACTGCTGGAGCGTGAGTCCGGTGACGAGATCGGTGTTCGTCTGTCGCTGCCTACGTCGGCAGTCGCGGCAGACGGTCGGACGCTCACGGGGCTGCCGCCGACTCTGGACTCAGCGCTCCGATCCCCTCGGTTTGCGGGCACGCGTCTGGACAGAGATGAGGTCCGCGCCGTGATCCGGACCGACTGGGTGGTCACGGGGCAGCAGACCTTAACGATCCAGGTGCAGCGCGAGGCGCCTACGGCAGCGCAGCCGAAGGCCGGCGAGTCGGGCGCAGGCCCGGCTCGCGCGCCAGCCTCGGTTGGCGTCACCGGCGGCGTAATATCGGAGTTCGCGATGAGCAGCGAGCTGGCGCAGAGCCAACGGCGCCGCTCTGCCGCTCCCGTCAAGCCTGGTTCTCCGCCGCAGCGGTCTGAAGCACAGCCGCAGGTCGACCAGGCGCCCCAGACCCCCGCTGTGCAGACCAAGAGCGATTCCGGGATGGACAAACCGGTCGCCCGTGTCGCGAAGACGTGGCGGCAAACGGCTCGTGCAGATTGGAAGCGGGCGACCCTGCACGGCGTCGGGATCACCTCCGAAGACGATGCCAAGCCCGTACCTGTGGCGTGGCGTGTGACCACGCTGCCGGCGCCAGTGGTCTGGTGCCTTGTTGACGATGGCGTCGGGGGAGTGTATGCCGGGGTCGGCCCGGAGGCGGCCGTCTTTCACGTGGACAGCTCAGGCAATAGCTCACTGGTCGCCCGGTTGCCGGAGGCGTCCGTTCATGCCCTGTTACGCATGGCCGACGGGACGCTGTTCGCTGGGACGGGACCCAATGGCCGAACGTACCGCATCGTTCCCGGCAAAGAGCCGGCAGTCGTGCACGACGCTGATGAAAGCTACGTTCTGTGCCTTGCTGGTGGTCCGGATGGCACCGTGTACGCAGGAACCGGCGGTCCAGTCGGCGCGGTCTACCGTCTGTTGACCAAGGGCACAGCCGAGTGCGTTGCGCGGCATCTCGACCGGCATGTGCAGTCACTCGCGCTGGACGCAGGCGGTTTGCTGTGGGCCGGCACATCCGGGAGGGGACTCCTGACCCGCATAGCGCCCGATGGTCACGTGGAGACGTGGTTTGATATGTCCGGGCAGAGCATAAGCGCCGTGCTGCCTCTGCCGGACGGGCAGATACTCGTCGCGAGCGCTCCGAAGGCCGGCCTGTTCGAGGTCGGCGATCGCCACGTGCAAGAGATTACCCTGGGGGGCTCTGCGGCCCTCATGGCGCTGAGGCCTCTCAAAGATGGTCGTGTTATGGCAGCCGGAGGGACCTCGGGATGGTTGCTGAAGGATCGCCTGGGCGCTCCGATCGGCATGCCGAACGGAGTGGAAATCCTCAGCGTCGCTATCGGCTCCGACGGAAGTGCATGGTTTGGTACAGCGAACAGCGGCGACATTCTGCGCGCCGATCTTTCAGCGCAGCCGCAGACGGGGGATATGGAATCGGCGGTCCTGGACGCAGGCGGAGTATCGAGATGGGGCCGCCTGCGCTGGATCGCTCAGACCGAACGCAGAGGTGCGCTGGCATTCAGCACGCGGTCGGGCGATTCGGCGGAACCGGACGCGACATGGTCGCCATGGGCGCCCTTGAGGCTAAGGGACGATGGGGGAGACATCACGAGCCCTCCGGCACGCTATCTGCAGTATCGCGTAAGCATGACGCAGTCTGCCGCGGATTCGGTGGTCGCACTGCGCGAGGTCAGCGTGAGCTATCTTCCACGCAACCGCCCGCCAACAGTCACGTTCCAGGCGCCGTCGGGCGGCGAGCTATGGTCGGGCAAGCAGACACTTCGCTGGCAGGCGAACGATCCCGATGGCGACACGCTGGTCTATGACCTCGTCTGCTCCAGCGATGGCGGCGCTAGCTGGACGGCGCTGCCGACAGCCGATGCGACGGCCGTAACGGAGCAGCCGAAGTCGCCGGCATCGCCGGGCGCGTCGGCAGGATCAGCCACGCGTCGGCCATTGACCGTCGAGCAGGTCACGGCAGAGCTGGACAAGCACCCGAACTTGCCACCCGCGATGCGCGAGGCGATCCTCGATCGGACGCGCAAGCTCAACGCGGAGTTCGCTGCGAACCAGGACCGGTCCGCAGGCCCCCCGACACCTGTCTCAACCAGCCGTGAGACCTCTAGAGCGATAGACACGTCGAAGCTAAAGGATGGCGTCTACCGCTTCCGGCTCACGGCCTCCGATCGCCTCAGCAACTGGGATGGACCGGAAGCCGCGACCGTCTTCTCCGAGCTCGTCACCGTGTGCAACTCTCCTCCGGTCGTGAATGTGCTAAGGTCCCAGATCGAGGTCTCGAGCGATGGCGTCGTACATCTCGAAGCTGTCGTGGTGCAGGGGCTCGTGTCCATCACGGCGGCGCAATGGCGGGTTGAGGGAGGAGAATGGACGGCGGCTCAACCAGCCGACGGATTCGCAGACGGCGGCCTGGAGCTGTTCTCGGTGAGGACGGATCCACTGCCGCATGGCAAGCGGGTGATAGAGATCAGGGCATTCAACGGTTCGGGGCTTGCGACCACCGAAAAGATCGAGGTTCAGGTACCCGAGCGTAAGCTGTAGGCAGCAGGGAGGGATGCATGAAGCACGTATGGCTGTATCTCACCAAGGGTGACATCGAGACGGAGCGGCGGCAGTGCGACGAGGAGGGACGCGACATCAGCGCGCTCTCGGAGAGCTTCGAGCGCGTGCTGGCCATGGACCTCGATGATCCGCTCGCCCAGAGGGAGGCCGAGGCGCTCCTTGACGCGACGCAGGCTGCGCCCTTGAGGTCTGACTATCCCTATGATGAGCCGTCGGCGTACGATCAGATCCTGGCCCTTCGACCGAGTCCTAGGCGGGCGCTGACGGGTGAGCTTTCCGTCGCAGAACTGCAGGACAAAGTCCACGGCGCATGGACGGGCCGTTGCGTCGGATGTCTACTCGGCAAACCTGTTGAGGGTTGGCGACGTACGCGCATGTGGGGCTACCTGATGGATACGGACAGATGGCCCCTCAACGACTTCTTCCGCTACGATGTCGCATCGGAGGAGGTACGGCAGCGGTACGACCTGAATCCTGGCGCCCCCTTTGGGGATGTCGTCTCATGGATGCCCGAGGACGATGACACCAACTACACAACAACCGGGCTCGCCATCATGGAACGATACGGCCCGGACTTCACGCCCGAGGATGTGGCGACGTTCTGGATGAGCGATATCCCGCTGCTGCACACGTGCACCGCGGAGCGTGTCGCCTATCGCAACTTCGCTCTCCTCATTGCGCCCCCGGCCTCGGCAACGTTCCGCAACCCTTACCGCGAGTGGATCGGCGCGCAGATCCGGGCTGACTTTTGGGGCTACGTCGCTCCCGGACAACCAGAGCTTGCCGCTGAGCTCGCGTGGCGCGACGCCTGCGTGAGTCATGTTCAGAACGGCATCTACGGGGAGATGTGGGCTGCTGCCATGGTGTCGGCCGCCTTTGTCGAAGCCGATCCCGCGTCGATCATCGAGGCCGGTCTCGAGCAGATACCTGCGCGGTGCCGTCTCGCCGAGGCGGTGCGGCGCGTGCTTGATTGGCATCGCTCCGGCATGCAATACGATGAGGCGGTGGCGGCGATCCACGCTGAGTGGAACGAAGAGGTCGGCCACGACTGGTGCCACACGATTTCCAACGCCATGGTCGTGTGTGTCGGCCTGCTCTGGAGCGAAGGCGACTTCGGGCACGCGATCTGCAGGGCGGTGCAGCCGTGCTTCGACACGGACTGCAATGGCGCCACGGTAGGCTCGATCATGGGAGCGGCGTTGGGCCGGAAGGCGTTACCAGCCAGATGGGCCGAACACATCAACGACACGCTGCATACCGGCGTCGCCGGCTATCACACAGTGAAACTTGCCGAAATCACGCAGGCGACGCTGCGCCAGATCGAGCGGGTCGCGGCCGTGCGGCCTTAAGCCGAAGGATCACACGTCGGCCAGCATCGCCACGGCTTCCTCAACCGCTTCGCCGAAGGCATTCACCGCCTGATTGACCTGTTCCTCGGTTATGATCACCGGCGGTTCGAACCGCATTACGTACGGGTTGTTGAGCGTGTAGGCGGCGATGACCCCGCGTCTCGCCATGCCGTTGATGCTGAGCTCGGCGACGTCCTTGATCTTGAACTCGACGCCAACCATCAGCCCCATTCCCCGAACCTCGGCCAGCGCGTCGGGAAACCGCGCCTGAACCTGGCGCAGGCCATCGAGAAGCTGGTTGCCCCGGGTCTGTGCGCGTTCGACGAGACCGTCTCGTTCGATCACGTGCAGCGTCGCAAGTCCAGCCGCGCATGCGAGCGGATTCCCGCCGAACGTGCTTGTGTGCAGCAGCGGGTTCTCGTCAAACGCTGCTTGCCAGATGGGCGCAGTGGACATGACAGCGCCGATCGGCATCACGCCGCCGCCGAGCGCCTTGGCCAGTGTCATGATGTCGGGAACGACGTTCCAATGGTAGCAGGCGAACATGGCCCCCGTGCGTGCCAGACCGGTCTGGACTTCATCGAGGATCAGCAGCGCTCCACGGCTGTTGCAGATTTCGCGGAGCCGGGGAAGGTAATCGGGATGGGGACATCGGATGCCGCCCTCGCCCTGTATGGGCTCGACGACGACGCCGGCCGTCTCGGCGTCCACGTGCTCCTCGACCGCAGCGACGTCATCAAAGGGAACGTGCACGAAGCCCGGCACCAGCGGGTCGAACGGCTTGCGAAACACCTCGCGACCGGTGGCGGAGAGAGAACCCATGCTCTTGCCATGGAATCCGCCGACCGTGCACACAAAGCGCGTGCGGCCCGTTGCGACGCGCGCTATCTTGAGGGCGCCCTCCACTGCCTCGGTGCCGCTATTGCACAGGAAGCTGTACTGCAGGTCACCGGGGGCCACCTGCGCCAGTTTCTCGGCAAGGTTGGCCAGCGGCTCCTGAAAGAACGTGCGGCTGGAGAGAGGCATCACTTCGAGCTGACGGCGCACTGCTTGGACCACGTCGGGATGAGAGTGTCCGAGCGTGAACACGCCATATCCACCGAGACAGTCCAGGTACTCGCTCCCGCTGGCGGTGCGCACGATGCAACCCGAGGCGGACACTTCGACGTCGCCGAACCCGCCGAACTTCATGAGGCTGGCGAGGCCGGGGTTGACATATCGCTGGTACTTGCTGATGACCTCCTCGATGCGATCCTCCGGCGTCATCGCGATCTCTCCTGGGGCTCCGTCTGATAGAACTCGTCCGTGTGATGCCATGCCGGTACGCCGAACACGATGGTGGTGATGTCGCCGTAAGCTCGGTGGAAAGTGCCGGGCTCGATGAGGATGGTGACGCCTGGCTCGAGGTCAACCACGTCGTCGTTAAGCTCCATCTTCCCTTTGCCTTCCAGTATGTAGTAGTACTCGGTGCACTCCTTATGGTAGTGCCGCGTCGAATCGGTGATGTGCGTAACGTGCAGATTGGCAACCGGCGTGTCGACCGCGGTGATGATGCGTGTGCTCGCTCCGCATTGGGAGGCGACAACAGGCGCCTCCGACTTCTTTCGGTAGATATAGCCCTTGTTCGGCATGATGTCTCTCCATTCACCGCCTGGCAGCGGCAAGCGCTGCACCAAGCAGTTCTCTAGCTCGTTGAAGGTTGGGATCGTCTGGTCTGGCTTTGAGAGCAGCCTCGACATCAGCCAGGCCAGCCTTCAGATCCGCGCTGTCTCCTGCGGCGATGGCCTTGCCATACTCGCTTTCAGCTTCAGCCCATTGGCCGAGAACGGCGAGAATGAGGCCGAGGTTGAAGCGAACGTAGGCCAGGCTGGCGTCGATTTCGAGAGCCTTGCGGCTGCTGGCGAGGGCCTCCTGCAGTTTGCCGGCTCCGTACTGTGTCCATCCAAGGTTGCCCCAGGCGACGGCAAGCGATGGAGCCTGCTCCAATACCTTGCCGTACTCGGCGATGGCAGCGTCCCGATCGTGAAGTCCCTCCAGCGCAGATGCGAGGGCCATGCGGATGTCTACATCGTCGGGGACCCTGACCAGCAACGCCCGCGCGATGTCCCGCGCCCTTGCATGGTTGCCGGCATTGCTCAACGCGCCAAGATGGGCGACTCGCAGCGGCTGCAACGAGGGCTGAAGGCGTATGGCGGCTTCGTAATGAGCAATCGCTTCGGACCAATCCTCACGCGTTCCGGCGAGCTCGGCCAACGCCTGGTGGACCGCCGGCACGTCAGGCGCGATACCCAGCGCACGCAGGCCAACAGCCCGGGCGTCACTGAAACGCGATAGACGCTGGAGAGCGCTAACCATTGCGACCATAGGACGCGGATCGCCCGGTGCATAGGTCATGCATCGCGCCAGCTCGGCAATCGCGTCAAGGTCTCGCCCCGCTTGCTGGAGAATCGGCGCGAGTCCCATGCGGATATCAACGGACAGCGGATTCAGGGCGACGGCATTGCGCTGGGATGTGACGGCTTCTTCGGTCTTCCCGAGGCGTGCGAGAACCTGCGCGAGACCCACATGGGCTGCGATGTCGCGCCTGTTGATCTCCAACGCAGCCCGAAAGCCTGCCTCTGCCGCTGGTAGGTCGCCCTTCTGGAGCGCCGTATAGGCCTGTTGGGTACGCGACTCCTGGGGAGCATCCTGAGCCCATGAGGGAGCGACGGGCCACGAGATGGCGTATGCGAGGATAGCGAGCGCGACGTGGCGGGCTGAGCCGCTGATCATGGTGTGGAGGCTCTCCTGCGGAACCCGTCGTAGAGCGCTGCCAACCATATGACACACCCGATGATGATCACCTGGAAATGCGGGGGGATGTTCTTAAGGTCGCACCCGTTCTGGATCACCGCCATGAGGAAGGCTCCGATAAGCGTGCCGAATACGCCTCCCACTCCCCCTGCGAGGCTCGTGCCTCCGATGACAGTTGCCGCGATGGCCTGGAGTTCCAAACCGACGCCGGCGGTTGGCTGTCCGCCTCCGGTGCGGGCCACATGGATGACGGCGGCAAAGCCCGCCATGAGGCCGGACAGCATGAACACTGTGACGGTTATCTTGCGCAGCGACACGCCCGACAAGCGCGCAGCATCGGGATTCCCTCCGACGGCATACAGATGGCGCCCCCAGCCGGTGCGCGAAAGCAGGAGATGGACCGCCGCGGCTGCGCCGACCATGAGCACGAGCGGGTACGGGATCCCTTCGATAGAGCTCGTACTGCCGAGATGCCCAAGAGCGATCTCCTCGAATCCGGGAGCTACGCCGCTAACATTCGCGTCGTTGGCGACCCTGAGCGCCAGCCCGTATGCGACGCCCATGGTTCCGAGGGTGGCGATGAACGCAGGCATCCGGCCGTATGCGGTAAGCAGCCCGCTGATCAGGCCGCATGCCAGACCAGTCACCAGAGCGGCGACGATACCTCCGACGATGCCTGCGTTGTGGTGGACCATCACGGTGGCGGCGACGACGCTCGATAGAGCCAGCATGCGGCCGACGGATAGGTCAATGTGCCCGGCGATGATGACGGCGGTCTCGGCAACCGCCAGAATGGCCACAACCGCAGTGCCCTGGATGATCGTGTTCCAGTTCGCGCGGGTGCGAAATCCTTCCGGCCCCGCAACGAAGGACAGCGCGATGACGATGATCAGCAGTGACGCAAGCGGAGCGAGGACCCCTCTCACCTTGGCGAGAGCGGCTGCTGGCGGGGCGGCATCGTGCCTAGCTGTGGCCATGACAGCCTCCGCCAGCTTCCCCATGTGGGAGCGCGCGCATACAGGCACGGATATTTGGCGAGCAGAAGGACTTTTCCCGATGCATGGTGTATCTAGAGTGAAGCCATTGTACCGCACGGCCTTTCGTCAGGAACGAGCCGCCCGCTTGAGACTTCGTGGTTGGCGGCATGGTTCGTGGGCCCGACGCAGAATACGTCGAAGTACGTATTCGTCGGCATGGCTGACCGATGTTAGCATGGCTTCGTGTTGCATGAGGCCTTCTTGCAGGCGTGGACCGCAGCGACCCAGGCTTGCACGGGAACACTGGCATCGGCAGCAGATAGGGACGGGAGGCTCGGAGGCGCAATGGCAGGTCTAGGCATGTCCTGGCACACATGTCGAATGTGCCGCAACGGAGCGGCGGTCCTCGTGTCTCCGGGCCGCGTTGTGAGATCGGGTAGGGCGCGATGATCCAGGACGTCGACGAAACCCTGAGACGGCTGCTGGTGAACGAGCTGGCCAAGATACCGGACAGCCTCGTCACCGAGCCATCGCAGATCACGTTCGAATCGCCGGCCGCCGCCGAAACGGCGACGGGCGCCAAGCCCCGACTGAACCTCTACCTGCATGACGTTCGCGAGAATCTACAGATGCGCGATGACTCGTGGGCGTTGGTCAGGAAGCCGAAGGAGGGCGCTGCAGGCAGGAAGCGTCCTCCGGTTCGACTGGACCTGTCCTACATCATCACCGCCTACGCCGGTGGTGACTCGGCCAAAGAGCACGCTCTGCTGTCCGATGCCCTGGCCGTTTTCTTGCGAGCGCCTTTCGCGCCGGAAGACTGTCTGGCGAACTCGCTGGAAGGGCGCGGTCCCGAGTCTGTGCTCATTCAAGTTGTGCAGCCCGATGACGTGGCGCACTCGGACCCGCACAACCTGTGGAGAGTCCTGGGAGGGCACCTTCGGCCCTCCGTCACCGTCGTGGTGACGACGGAGTTTGATCCGTTCGAAACCAAGTGGACCCGCGTGGTGCGGGAAGCAGTTCTTGGGATCGGACAGGGAGTTCCCCCGGACGGACCTCAGCGGCCGCTGGACGTCCGCAGTGTCAGGGTTAGCGCGGCCGGCGTGGTTACCTCGGCGGATGGTCAGAAGCCGCTACCGGCCGTGACGGTGTCGGTGGTTGGGAGAGAAGAGCGCGCCATCTCCGACAGCCGGGGTTTCTGGCACATTCTGGACCTGCCCCCTGGCCCACGCAAGCTCGTTTTCGACAAGCGTGGCTTTCGCCCCGCAGAGGTCGAGACGGTCTGTCCTCCCCCCGGTCGGCCAGATCAGCTCGAGCCTCTGGTGGTGATGCTCGAGTCGTTGAGCGATGCGGAGCGCGCGGCCCAGGAGCAGACCCTCGCCGAGGCGGCGCTCAATGCTCCCGGACTTGTCGAGTTGGAGCGATCCTACCGCGTGTCTGTATCCGGACGATTGCGCTACCCGGACGGTCGAACAGCGTCGTATGTGCCCGTGCGGGTGGGTAGGCACCATACCACCACGGACATTGACGGCGTCTACACGTTTCACGATCTCCCGCCGGGCGAGCATCAGCTTGTGGCAGATCTTCCCGGGTACGGCGAGGTCGAGGTCAAGACGAAGGACGGGACCGGACTGCTCGCATTGCCCGGCGAGGTCTCGTCCAGGAAGACTAGAAGGGAAGGCTAGGCAGTGGGGACTCAGCGGATATCAGCCGTAGTCGGAGCCGACTGCCAGCACGACTCGTACGGCATGGAAGTGCGCAGACCAGTAACGCTCGCCGGTATGATGCCGGCGCGCCAGTCGCCAGTTGGCCGCCTAACGGCCTCTGGCGATCGTTCCCGTGAGCACATGCGTCGCTGCAATGTGATCGCAGTACCAAGCGAAAGCTACCGAGCCGCCAGTGCCCCGCGTGGGTGCGCGGCCCATCCACAACCAAGGAGGTCGTAATGCCCGAGTACCTTGCACCAGGCGTATTCATCGAAGAGATCGACAGTGGCAGCAAGCCGATTGAAGGCGTCGGCACAAACACTGCGGCCTTCGTCGGCTACGCCAAGAGCGGTGAGTTCAACAAACCAACCTTCATCGCCAACTGGTCGCAGTTCTGCCAGCTCTTCGGCGAGGAAGAGAACGCCATCGTCAAGGCCCTGTGCGACGAGCTAGGGCTAACCGCTGCCGACGTCGTTGCCGCCAAGCGAGCTTCACGGAAGGGTTGGATGGAGTTCGCCATGACTGCCGTGACGAGCGCGATTCGCGAGCGCCAGGCATCCGGCAAGGCCGACCCCGACAAGGCCAGGACCTGGCCGGACTTTCTGAAGAAGTACCAGATTCCTCAGGGTACCGGGCCGTACCTTGAGGGCAGCTACCTGGCCCATGCGGTGCGCGGATACTACGACAACGGCGGAAGCCGGGCGTACATCGTTCGCATTGCGCGCCCCGAGGACATCGCTGCGCTATCGTATGCTCCGGCTGCGGCAGCTGCGGGGCAGCCGGCGGCTGTGGCGACCGCCTCCGTTTCTGGCATCACCTTCCGCGCCCTGAAGCCCGGAGCCGAAGGCAACGATGTGAAGGTCGAGGTGGAAGCCGCAGAAGGCGACGAGTTCCGCATCAAGGTCACCAAGGGGCCCGATACCGAGCAGTTCGGCTATGGCAAGGACAAGCCCCTCACCGTGGGCACGCTGGCAGAGACTCTCAAGAAGTCGAAGCTCGTCGAGGCCGAAGTAACCGCCACGGCGACGAAGCCCGCAGCGAAGGTCTACACGCTGAGCGGTGGAGCTGAGGCTCTAGTGGCAGCAGGTCCAGGCACCGCACTCACTCCCGCCGGCACCGCGCTGGCGAGCAGCCTGGCTAAGGTGTCGCCTGCCGACTTCATCGGCGACGAGGCGCAGCGGACCGGCTTCAACGGTCTGGCAACCGTGGAAGACATCAATATGATCGCCGTGCCAGACCTCATGGCAGGCGTGTTCACTCGCGTTGCCGTGCCTGGTTCCGACGGACCCGGCGAGGAAGTGCTGGCTATCACCGACGAGCGCAAGCAGGCGATCCTCGACGCCCAGTGCGCGTTGGTCGCCTACTGCGAGCGCATGGCCGATCGCATGGCGATTCTGGACCCGATCCCGGGCCTGACGCCTCAGGAGATGCGCGACACCACCAACAACACGCCGTACAACTGCGACCACGGACAGGCCGCGATCTACTACCCGTGGATCAAGATCGTGGATCCAACGCGCAAGGGGGCTCAGATGTTCTGCCCGCCGTCCGGCCACATCGCCGGCGTCTGGGCTCGCGTGGGAGTCGAGCGCGGCGTTCACAAAGCGCCTGCCAACGAGGCTCTGCTCGGCGCTGTTGCGCTGGAAACCACCGTCACCAAGGCCGAGCAGGAGATCCTCAACCCCGACGGCATCAACGCGATCCGCTCCTTCCCGGGCACGGGCATCCGCATTTGGGGCGCCCGTACGCTGGCCACCGTCGGGAATCCGTCCTGGAAGTACGTCAACGTCCGCAGACTGTTCAACTACCTCGAGAAGTCCATGGAGCGCGGTCTGCAGTGGGTCGTCTTCGAGCCGAACGATGAGGATCTCTGGGGGCGCGTGCGGCGCAACCTATCGGCGTTCCTCTGGACCGAGTGGAAAGAGGGCAAGCTGTTCGGCTCGGTGCCTGAGGAGGCCTTCTATGTCAAGTGCGATGCCGAGACCAATCCTCAGGAAATGATTGATCTTGGCCGACTGTATGTCGAGATCGGCGTCAACCCGGTCAAGCCCGCCGAGTTCGTGATCGTCCGCATCGGTCAGTGGTCCGGCGGCGGGTCCATCTCCGAAGGTTAGCGCTACGGTCGGGACGTCCATCACATCGAGCGACATATGACCAGACGGCGGTCCGATGCCCGGACCGGATCGGACCGCCACAATACCCAACCAAGAGGGAGACAACACAATGGCTGAAGTAGTAGGCGCCCTTCGCTGGTACCTAGAGGTGGATGGAATCACCGAAGGGATCTTCCGCGAAGTGACGGGACTGGATTCCGAGACAGAGGTCATCGAGCACCGCGTTACGGGCAAGGGCGGCAACATCGTCGTTCACAAGGTGCCCGGCGCGCTGAAGTGGCCCAACATCGTTCTGCGTCGCGGCATCACCGACGACAAGCGGCTGCATGACTGGCGCAAGCAGATCGAGGACGGCGGCATCGAAGCGAACCGCAAGAACGGCGCTGTGACGCTGTACGCCCCCGATGGGAAGATCGTCTGCAAGTACACCTTCAAGAAGGCCTGGCCCTGCAAGTTCAAGGGACCCGCCCTCGACTCAACCAAGAACGAGATCGCCATCGAAGAGCTCGAGCTCGCGCATGAGGGTCTGGAACGGCAACAGTAAGCAACGAGGTTAGGGAATGAACAAGCCCGGCAAGAGTCCGCTTCAGACTGAGTTCGAGTTCACGTTGCCGCGCGGATATGTCGGCCCGGACGGCACGCTGCACAGAAACGGCAGAATGAGGCTCGCAACCGCCATGGACGAGATCGCTCCTCTGCGCGATCCGCGCGTTCGGGCGAATCAGGCGTACCTTGTCATCATCCTGCTGGCACGGGTCATCACGAAGCTCGGCACCATCGAGGTGATTGACACCGGCGTGATCGAGAATCTGTTCTCGTCGGATCTCGCGTATCTTCAGGACTTCTACCGGAAGATCAACGAGCTACCCGAAGACGAGATGGCTGAGGAGGAGGCCCCGGAAGCGGGGGAATAGGCCGCTACCCCTCGGAGGCGCTCTACGAGGAGGTAGCGTACATCGCATATCACTTTCACTGGGCGCTCGACGACATCCTCGAGCTCGAGCATCGCGAGCGCCACAAATGGGTGAGAGAGATCAGCAAGATCAACCAGCGATTGACCGGGGGCGACTGATCGCACGAGACGTGCCAGCGTGATGCCGCCCCCTCCTCTTGTCGGGACCTTCGTGCCCGACGTCCGGACATAACGATGGCGACGACGCGAGCGAATACGAGGAACGCATCCATCGGCAGCGTCGGGCGAGACGCTCAGGCGCTTGCGCACGCCATCAACAAGGGCGGCTACGGCATACCGGGGGTTCGCACCAGCGCTGTGAATGACCGCCTGACTGAGATTGAGGACTGGGAGAGCCTGTACTCGCCGCAAGATCGCCGATCGCCACTCAACCGCAGCCGACGACCGCCTCGCGAGCAGACCGACACGATCGAGGCGCCCAGGCATTCGAGGTCCGACGGAGACCTAACCGGTCCCTACTACCCGCACGATCGTCCATGGCCTCTTCCTGAGAAGCCAGCCACTCCTGCCAAGGAGACAAGCCTGGCTGAGCAGGTACTGGCCCGCTATGATTCCGCCACGGTGTTCATCAACGGAATGAACACGTCGCTGGCAGACCACAGGAAGCAAGCACAGACACTCGCCGACGCCCGGAAGAGCTTCGTGGTGGGCATCTACAATGCCAGCTCCAATCCCACGCTCGGCAAGGCCTCGGAGACGACACTCCACCCGGGAGACGTCCCGCAGGCCATCAAGGATTCGCAGGGCTACGTTCGCCACAACCCGGCCACGGCCACTCTCGCGCGTATCATCGCCCGATATGGCGACGCCCGAAGACCCGACGGGGGTCTGAGGCTCTATGGTCATTCGCAAGGCTCCATGATCGCCGTGGCAGCGTTGCGCGAGGCCAAAGTGAAGTCGGGCACGGACATCTCACGGATTGACGTCAAGCTCGTCGGTACCATGGTCCGTACCGGTCCGCGGGGTCCGCGCTACGATGTATCCATCAACGTGAGCGATTGGGTCGCTCTGGGGTCGCGCCTTGGCCTGGAACTGGTCGTGGACCCTCTGGCAGCGGCGGCTGGTCTGAGCAAAGGCGGATCGCCGGAAACCGATCAGAGCCTGCTGCCGTTTACCGTCATCCGGATGAGACCGGGCGGGCATGACCTGATCAAAGGTTATCTTCCTGACGAGACGGACACTCCGTCCATGCCGCGCCCCATGGCCGGTCCAATGCGTGTCCTGCTAAACGCCCTCGTATTGCACGGCGGCTGGATACCGATCGACGTCGCGCAACGACTGGCGCCACACGTGCGAGCGATTGTTGACTGGGTTCGCCGGACGGGCGGTCAGGCCTGGCAGTGGATCAATCCACGCGTTCGTGCGCTCGTCCAGCAGGTCGTTGTGGGAGTGCATCAGGCGGTGCAGAATGCGCGTACCATCGCTGGCCAGGCCTGGCGTCGGGCTCAGGCATTGGCGCGGCGAGCCTGGCAGACTGCACGCACGCTGGCGAGCCGGGCAGTCCGACGGGCTCGGGCTATGGCGCGCACCGCGCTGCAGAGAGCGCGCAGCATTGCTCGGCGCGTTCGGCTTCGCGCCGAGGGCCTTGTTCGCCGCGCGTGGGATGCGGCTCGTCAGCGAATCACGCGTGCAGCACGGGCAGCATCGCGGGCAGCACGATCCGCGTGGAACTGGGCTCGCCAGACGGCATCACGGCTGTGGGAATGGGGTAATCGGCGGGCCGGAGGCGCGCTTGAGTGGGTGGCTGACAGGGTGCAGGCAGCCTGGATCCGTGCGCGCTCGATCGCTTCGGAGGCTGCCCGACGGGCGCGCGCCGTCCGCGAAGCGACGTTGCGATTTGCTCGCCATAGCGCTCGACAGGTCTGGGACTGGGCGAGCGACCGCGCGGCGTCGGCCTATGAGTGGATGCGTGAGCGCGCTGGCCGAGCGTGGGACCTCGCGCAGAACGTTGGCGCGTCGGCATGGGATCGCGCTCGTCGGACAGGCTCAACCGTCTGGCGGGGCGCCTGGGCGCTGACTCGCCGCGTGTACGATGCAGCCCGTCGCCGCGCAGCCGCATGGATGGATCGCTTCAGGCGCGCGGGGCGCTTCGTCTGGGATCTCGGACGCGCCGGGGCAACCGGTCTATTCGGTCTGATCGGTCGTGCGGTTGACAGGACGTCATCGTGGGGACGCGACATCCTGGATCGTCTGCGAGCCGCGGCACGAACCGTGACACGACCGTTAGGGCGGTTCGCACGCCGTGCTGCTGGTCGCGCGCGGGACTTCGTGACGCGTCATGGCTCCAGGGCTTGGAGATGGCTTCGCAGCGCCGCCGGTCGCGCATGGGACTACGCTCGGAGCCTCGCAGGACGAGCCGCCCAGAGATTCCGGCGAGTCACGCGGCCGCTTGGGCTGGCGTGGCGATGGGGTCGGAGGGTCCTCGGATCAGCCTACCGATGGGTTTCTTCGCGAGCGCGTCGAGCCCTTCAAAGGGGGGCGAGCCTGGCTCGGAGGCTGGCAGGGCTGGGACGGGCTATGGCCGGTGCGGCCGGCCGAGGCATCCGTAGAGCCTTCGGTTGGATGCGAAGCATGGCCGAACGTGCGGTGCGCCCAGGGCTCACTCTCGGTCGTCTCGCGGCGCGGTGGGCTGCGCGGATGGGCGGGTCAGCGCTTCGCGGAGTCCGCCGGACGTGGCGGAGATTCCGTCGGGTAATGCGCCGGCCTTTGCGAGCGATCGGCAGGGGCGTGCGTTCGCTTGGCGTCTTCATGCGCAGAACCCTTGGGCGAGCCATCCGCCGCATCACGCGCGGATTGGGTGTGCTGAGTTCGCGCGGTGGAGCGTTCCTTGGCCGCCTGTTGCGAGCCGCCACGCGAGGAGCAGGCCTCCTCGGTCGGACTGCGGGTACGCTACTTGCCCGCATTGTGCGCCGAGCCCTGTCGGCTCCCGGAACCGCGGCTTCATGGGCAGGCTCGCTGCTCGGACGCCTGCTCCGGTCGGCGCTAGGCGCGGCGAGGACGCTCGATCGAGCGACGGGCGGCCTGCTCACGGGCCTCGCTGGCCGCCTAGCGCGCGGCGCTGGCGCTGCAGGCGCGATACTGGGAGGCGTCTTGAGCAGGCTCGCGTCCGCTGTGGTGGGCGGCGGCAGCAGGCTCGGTCAATTCGTGGGCGGTTTGGTGGGGCGCATGCTCGGCGGCGCGTTGACTGGAGCCGAGCGGATGCGCGACCTCATGGGCTCTGCCTTGGGACGCCTGCTAGGTGCGGGCCTGCGTGGGCTCAGACGCGCAGACTCGCTGACGGGCGGGTTGCTCGGTAGAGCTCTCGGCGCCGGCGCTCGGGGAGCGCGACGTGTGGGCAGGCTGGTTGGCGGGCTGGCGGGACGGCTTCTAGGCGGCGCCACCCAGGCTGCTCAGCTTGTGGGCGGCATGGCGCAGAGCGTCGTGGGCAGGCTGCTCGGCTACGCTAGCAGAGGTACGGGGGTGGTTGGTCGGGCGCTCGGCAGTGCGATCGGGCGCATAGCGGCACGTGCCCGCGAGCGGTTTGGCGTAGTACGGGGTGGCCTGGGCACAGTGGCAGCCCGTGCGCTCGGGGTCCT
>JAAYVH010000035.1 GCA_012517255.1 Chthonomonadales bacterium | reverse complement strand
CGACGAGATCCGGGCGCTGTTTCTGGACGATCCGACCGTCAAGCTGCGAACCCGAGAGGTCGGCGTTATCAGCACGGAGGCAGCCAAGAAGCTGTGTCTGGTCGGCCCCACCGCCCGGGCAAGCGGGGTACCCATCGACACGCGTCAGGATCACGCCTACTCAGCCTATGCCGACCTTGGCGTCAAGGCCATCACGCCTGACCAGTTGACCGGCAAGGTCGTGGGCGACGTGTACGACCGCATCGTCGTGCGATTGCTCGAAGTGAAGCAGTCCATCGACCTCATCGAAAGAGCCATCGCGGCATTGCCGGAGGGACCGCTCCTGGCTGAACCGAAGATAGCGAAACTGCTGGCGCTGCTCAAGAAAGCGGAGGGCGAAGCAGTAGCCCGCGTTGAGGCGCCGCGAGGCGAGAACATGCACTACGTGCGCATGAAGGCGGGCGACGAGAGCCTCGAGGCGTGGAAGATACGCGCCCCCACCTATGCCAATCTGCAGTCAGTGAAGACAATGCTGGTCGGCCAGCAGATTGCCGATGTGCCCATCGCACTGGCGTCGCTTGACCCCTGCATGTCCTGCACGAACAGGGCCGTTGTTGTGGACGGCCATAGCAACGCCGACTCCACGCTGAATGGAGAACAGCTTCACGCGCTGTCCGTGGAGAAGACAAGGAGGCTCCGCAGTGAGCTGGCTCGCCAGTAACCCTCCATCGACGGTTGCCCTGTTCGTTGCCCCCATCGTCCTTGCGCTTGTCGGCGCTGTCGTGGGCCTCATTTATGTCGGCATCGACCGCGTCCTTGTGGCCCGGATGCAGGCCAGAATCGGCCCGCCTCTCGTCCAGCCCTTCCGCGATGTCGGCAAGCTCATGATCAAAGAGAGCATCATCCCCGCAGGCGCGCTGCGGTGGTTGTTCCAGTTCTGCCCCATCATGTGCGTCATGGGTTCGGCAGCGTTGCTGCTCTACATCCCTGTGTTCGGCCAGCCGGCGCTTTTCGAGGGTTCCGGCGACGCCATGCTCATCGTCTACCTGTTGACTGTTCCCTCTCTCGCTCTGGTGGCAGGGGGCTTTGCCTCCAGCTCGCCGTACGCCACGGTAGGCGCCCAGCGCGAGATGGTCGTCATGATCGGCTATGAGTTCCCGCTGTCCGTCACCATCGTCGCCATCGCCTGGCGCATACTCCAGGTGACCGACGCCAACGCATTTGCACTCGGGACCATGGCCCAGTATCCCATCTGGGACCTCGTCGGACCGCTCGGCTTCGCCGGCACACTCCTCCTGCTCGTGTCCCTCATCGCCGTCACTCCGGGTGAACTCGGCCGCATCCCATTCGACCTCGCCGAGGCGGAGACGGAGCTCGCCGGTGGTCTGCTGGTCGAGTACTCGGGCAGGAACCTCGCCCTCTTCTACATTGGCAACGCCATCCGTGGCTTCGCGGTATTGTCCCTGGTCGTCGCCCTGTTCTTCCCCTACGGCATCGGAGCCGCCGCGGGTCTGACAAGCGTGGCTGCGATTGCCATAGCCGATGGTGCGTTCTTCCTTTTCAAGGTCTTCCTGGTGATGTTCGTCTCTGTAGCCGTTGTTCGCTCCGCCATGGCGCGTTTCAAGGTAAACCAGGCGAGCGTCTTCTACCTGATGATCATGACCATCGTCAGCCTGGTGGGCCTGCTGCTCATCTGGGCGGACATGGCGCTGTGAGTACCGACACATGAGGATACTAAGAGTCCTGTTCCGCCAGCTTCTCAGCCCCCCGGCGACCAACCGGTTCCCAACTACCTACGCTCCCAAGTCGGTTAAGGACTTCCTGGCCAGGGCTGCCACGGACGGGAGCCTGGTGACACCGCCGGTGCCTGTGCCTCCGCGGTTCAGGGGCAAGATCGCCTATGACCGCGAGAAATGCATCGG
>JAAYVH010000300.1 GCA_012517255.1 Chthonomonadales bacterium | reverse complement strand
CGTCCGGGGGCTTGCGCCGCCCGGCTACCATCCTTCGTCGCTACGCGACGGGTTGGGGTGATGGTGGTCGCCGTCGTCCGGGGGCTTGCGCCGCCCGGCTACCATCCTTCGTCGCTACGCGACGGGTCCGGGTAATGGTGGTCGCCGTCGTCCCGGGGGCTTGCGCCGCCCGGCTATTATCCACCGTCGCTACGCGACGGGTTGGGGTGATGGGGTGGTCGCCGTCGTCCGGGGGCTTGCGCCGCCCGGCTACCATCCGTCGTCGCTACGCGACGGGTTCGGGTGATGGGTTACGCCGTCGTCCGGGGGCTCTCGCCGCCCGGCTATCATCCTTCGTCGCTACGCGACGAAATGCATACCCAACCCCATCGCGTAGCGACGACAACATGACCCACGTTCGTCGCGGAGCGACGATGGACGATAGCCGAGGTCCTTGGACCTCGGGACGCGAGGTCACACCACATTCCCTCGTCCTCTGCCCTTGCCCCGTGCCAACCGTAATGCCCATGATCGTCGGACGCGGATCATTGCGGGTCGGTTGGCTGGGCCACATGCTCGGACCGCCCGCCCGACAGCAGCGCCCATCCCACGCCGGCCAGCAGAACGCACGCACCCACGATCTGAATGGCGGCTGGCTGCTCGCGGAGGATAATCCAGGCGAGAAGGCCAGCAAACACGGGCTCGAGCAGGGTCGCGGCGCCGACCGCTCCGGCGCTGAAGTGCTTCAGGGACCAGTTCAGGGCCGTGTGCCCCGCCAACTGAGGAATCAGCGCCAGCAGCAGCACGGCGAGCCACGCTTCGCCGCCGATCCAGCGGTCGGCGCCCTCACGGACAGCGGTCAGCGTGGGCGAGACGACGACCCCGTCCAGGTTTCCGTGGATGATCACCCCGAGCCACACAGCGACGGCTGCCGACGGATAGGTCCATGCGATCACCCGGAGCGTGCCGATGCGCTCTTGAAAGGGCGCCGTCATCACAAAGTAGGCGGCGATACAGACCGCGCCGAAGGTGGCTGACACGTCTCCGATCAAAGGGTTCGCGCCGGGGTCAAGCGCCACGTTCGCGGCATCCGTACTGGTCACCATCCAAACACCCACTCCGGCAACCGCCAGCGCGCCCCAGAAGGATCGCGACGGAGCGCGGCGCGTCATCAGCCATCCGCCGAGGCCAGCCCACAGCGGGGTGGTGGACACCAGCAGCGTCGAGCGAGCGACCGAGATGTGGTTCAGCGACGCGAACCATGACCAGAAGTGCGCGCCCAGGGCCGCGCCTGCCCCCATCAGAAGGAGCGCATCGCTCCACGACACCGGTTCCTTACGCTTCGACCGTCGCCGATCCATCATCAGGATTGCGGGCAGCAGAAAGACCGACGCAGCGGTGAGCCGCCACGCTGTCAATGGACCCGGAGCGAACCCGAGCGCCATGCCCCAGCGGGCCAGCAAGGCCGCTGAGGCAACGGCTATCTGCGAGAATATCAAAACGGCGTAGCGCATGGGTAAGCTACCATCGAGGTCGGTCCTCTGGACGATACCCCAGTTACCATATGCGAGCCCCACGGCTTGCAGCCAGGCTCACCGAGACGGACCGGACGAACACGACAAGGCAACCCATGCGACATTCGCGAAACAACACGGGGGACATGCGGAGCAGGGCGCCCGCTTGCCTGCACCAGCCCATGGGGTTAGCCCTGAGCTGCCCGGAGCGTGCGGGCCAATGAGGCGTATCCCGGCAACTTCGTGCCTCGACAAGAACCGGAGACCGCAGCGCTCCGTTGCGGCAGCTACCCTCTGCGTGGCCGCCATACTGGTAACCGCAGCCTGCGCGGTCCAGCCTCCCTCGGTCGCGCTGCGGACATCCACGATCCGCTACACGCTCGAACCCATTCCTGCCACAGCCGATCGGGAGGGGCTCACCCGGGTTCGAATCTCGGTGCCTGTCTCGGGTGAAGCGCCGACTGCCCTGCGTCTCCGGATGCCGGTATGGACGCCGGGCGAGTACCGGGTGCAGAACCATGCGCGCTACGTGCGACGGGTCAGGACTGCCGAAGGCTCCGATGCCATCCAGCGCCCCGATCCCCACACATGGGTCATTCCCGCTTATCCGAGCGCACCGTGCACCGTCGAATACGAGCTGGTGAATGCGCCGCCGGGAGTGTTCACCGAAAACGTGGATGTGCGTTCGCGCCGCGCCTTCTATAACGGCGCCGCCACGTTCATGTATGTGGATGGGCGCAAGGACGAGCCGGCGGTCTTGTCCATTACGGTGCCCCGAGGATGGACCGGTCCGATCACGACGCTTCGAGCCGCCGCCAGCTCCACCGAGCCGCCGGCATTCGCGGCGGCAGACTATGACGAGCTGGCCGACGCGCCGATCCTCGTGGGCGAGGCGAACGTCGGATCGTTCGACCTCGGGGGCAAGTCCCACACCGTGGCCATGTTCGGCCAGACCCGCGGCACGACTCCGGCGCCCTACGTCGCCACGCTCCAATCGGTGGCTCGGGCGGCGCAAGCATACATGGAATCGCTGCCCTATCCGAGCTACACGCTATTCCTGGACATGGGCGGCCGAGGCGGCGGGCTGGAGCATGCCAACGGCGCCAGGATCGCATGGCAACCCTGGATGGACAGCCGTCAGTTGGGGCGGTTTCTGGCGCATGAGTACTTCCACCTGTGGAATGTCAAGCGCATCAGGCCGGAGGCGCTGGGACCGTTCGACTATCAGAAACCTCCCAGGACTCGCAACCTGTGGTTCTGCGAAGGAGTCACCGAATACGTCGCGGGTCTGCTTGCCCTTCGGGCGAGAATCCTGGACGAGCGCACGTACCTCAACGATCTGGCGCGTTCGATCACGACGCTGGCCAACACCCCTGCCCGCAAGCGGATCACCGCCGAAGAGGCGAGCCTCCGTATATGGGAGGATGGCAGGAGTACAGGCTACGGTGGGCTGTCGGTCTACCTTAAGGGCGAGATGATCGGCCTGTGTCTCGACCTTGAGCTCCTGCGCATAACCGACGGCCGCTTCGGCATGCGCGAGCTCATGCGCGACCTCATGGAACGTCACGCTCCTCCCAGGCCCGGATACCCCGAGGACGGACTGCGTCAGGCGGTGGTACGCGCCGGCGGCCCGTCCATGGGACCCTACTACGATCGGCTCTGCCGGACAACCGACGAGCTGCCGATTGCCGAGGCGTTGCGCGCTGCGGGCCTCAGGCTGACAGGCGACGGGTACGGTGACTATGGGATCTCGGCTGAACCGGAGGCGGCCCCATCGACTCGACGGGTCCGCGAGAGCTGGTTGTATGGCCGCTGATGCTCTTCCGGCTGGCTCGATCCGCGAGCCCGACCCACGAGCCAAGCTGATCATCGCTTCGGCGTTCACGGTTTCGGCATTGTCCACTCCGGCGCTCGAATGGTCCCGGCTATGGGCGCTGTCTGCGTTCCTCGTCGCATCCGTCGTCGCTCTGCGACTGCCGGGCCCGGTTGTCCTGCGACGCATGGCGCCGCTGCTGGGTCTGGTGATCGCGGCGCTCATCGGCATCATCGTCGGAGCGCCCTGGCGTCCGATCGCCGACCTGACATGGCGATTGCTCCTCATGTCGGGCTGTGCCGTCGTCGTCACGGCATCCACGTCGCCGACCCGGCTCATCGGAGCGATGCGCTCGTTCCGGATGCCGCACACGCTGCTGGCGGTTCTCATGCTGACGGCTCGCTATCTGCATGTGCTCGGCGATGAAGCCAACCGATCGGCCCGCGCCTGGCGCTCGCGCGTGGTAGGGCGTATGCGATGGCGACACGCCGTGGCGCTTGGACGGCTCGCGGCGTCTCTGTCCCGGCGGGCAGTCGAACGTGCCGACCGCATAGCCTGGGCCATGGTTGCCCGTGGCTTCGAGGGGCGGCTGCCCTGCGCCCCGCTGCCTCGCATGCGCCTGCCGGACACGCTGATCGCTGTTGCCGCATCTTGCGCTCTCGTCGGCATGGCTCTCTGGCGGCATCGGTGATGGATGCCCTGCCCGCCCTGTCGGTTCACGACCTGCGGTTCAGCTACGGCGACGGCCGGACGGCTCTTGCCGGCATCACCCTCGCGATTGCGGCGGGAGAGTGCGTTGCGCTCATTGGCCCCAACGGCGCCGGCAAGTCCACCCTGCTATTGCATCTTAACGGTCTCCTGCGCGGCTCTGGCAGCGTCGTCGTTTCGGGGCTCACGATCGGTCATGCGCACATGCGCGAAATCCGCCGCCGCGTCGGGCTCGTCTTCCAGGATCCCGATGATCAGTTGTTCATGCCCTCCTGCATCGAGGATGTGGCGTTCGGCCCCATGAACATGGGGCTGTCGTGGACCGATGCGCGCGAACGGGCGCTGGAAGCATTGGCTGCAGTGGGCATGGCCGAACACGCGGAGCGCGCGCCGCATCATCTGAGCGTCGGCCAACGGAAGCGGGTCGCCATCGCGACCGTGCTTTCGATGGACCCCGATGTTCTGGCCCTCGACGAGCCCACGGCCGGCCTAGACCCGAGAGCGCGCCGGCAACTGATCGAGCTGCTCCGGGCGCTGCCCCAGACCCGTCTGATCGCCACGCACGACCTTGCCATGGTGGAGGAGCTCTGCACTCGCAGCCTCGTGCTCGATTCGGGCGTGGTCGTCGCCGACGGTCCGACCGGTGCCATACTCGAAGATGCCCGGCTGCTTCAGCGCCACGGTCTGCGCGATGCAGCGTAGCGCCGAGCCAATGCCGACAAGGAGGACTCGCATGTTCTGGATCATCGCAGCGCTGCTCGCAATGGGGAGTTGCGCCATGGCGTCAGCAGAACCCGACGTGACGCTTGCGCCGGTGCCCGACGGCATCCATAACGCCACGCTCAAGGACGTGGGTGACGGGTCCTATGAGATCGTGACGACGGGCGCCGATCCTTTCGTCTTCCTCAAGGTCACCGGCGGCTCGTTTGCCCCTGGCCTGCATGTGCTGGCATTCGAGTGCGCCAGCCCGCAGGGCACCGACAACTTCCAGGTCTACGTCTTCCCGCCGCTGGGCGAGGAAACGAGCGTAACGGGTCCGGGTCTGGCGCTCAGCGAGGGATGGAGCTCGCACTCCGTAGACATTGCGCCCGCGCTCGCCAGGGTCCGAGGGACGCCGGAAGGCATCAGAATAGACCCGGGCAACCATCCCGGCAAGCTCATACGCATCCGCAACATACGTCTGCGTGCCCCGAACGCCCGCGAGAAGCAGCTGGCCGCGCAGGCTGAGGCGCGGCGCAAGGAGCTGCAGGAGCGGGACCGGCGCCTGACCCGGTACCTGAAGACACGGTTCCCAGGCGTGATCACGAAGGTGACCGTAGACCGGGACACCGTCGAAGTGCGCGGAGACACCGGGCCGCACACCGGCGATCTCTGGCTCGCCGACATACCCCTGTGGGACGACCCGACGGCTCTCGAGCGATCTCCGGCTCTGACGGCAGTCAACGACAAAGGCGCGTTCACGGTGAGACTGCCCCGCCGCGACGGCTCGCGGGATCGTCTGCTGTCACGCTGGGCGCTGGTGGTGCGCAAGGCGGATGGGCTCGAGCTCAGGTCGGCCCCTCGGTATGCCGATGCGGTGACGCCGACGCGCAACGTCCCGGAACAGCGGCCACGCACGAAGAAGGGGCTGGGCGGCTTCTGGTCCCACAAGGGCGTGGTCAGCGATCTCGATGACCTCGGCATCTCGGCCGTAACCGTCAACATTCTCCTGAACGGTCTGTTCTCCACGACGCCGAACGAGGGCTGGACTCCGTTCCAGTACGGCGGCAAGACCTACTATGCCAATGAGGGGTCCCTGAAGGGCTACGACCAGATCCTGACGGAGACCTCGCGGCGCGGCATCGTCGTGTCCGCCATCATCCTCATCGCGCAGGGCCACAACGCTCCCGAGGGAAGCTGGTCGCGCATCGTGGCCCACCGCGACGCCCATCCTTCCGGCATCTTTGTGATGCCCGACATGGACAGCCGCGACGCCGTCATGGCCTACGCCGCAGGCATGGACTACCTCGCCAACAGGTACTGCCGCGCCGACGGCCCGCGCATCCATCACTGGATCATGCACAACGAGATCAACGCGGGCTGGATCTGGACGAATGCGGGCGAGAAGACCGACACGCTGTACATGGACCTCTACCATCGGTCCATGCGCCTGGCCCATCTCATCGCCCGGCAATACGATGCCCACAGCAAAGCGTTCATCTCGCTGGAGCATCACTGGAACTACACTCCCGAACCCAGGTTCTACCGGGGCAAGCGGCTGCTGGAGCTACTGGCCGACTTCTGCCGGGTCGAAGGCGACTTCGAATGGGCGCTGGCCCACCATCCCTATCCCGACTCCCTCCTCAATCCCCGGACGTGGGAGGACGGCCACACGGATTTCACGCTGGACACGCCGAAGATAACGTTCCGCAATCTCGAGGTTCTCGACGCGTGGTCGAAGCAGCGCGCCTTCTGGTTCGAAGGGCGCGTGCCCCGCACCATCCACTGCACGGAGCAGGGCCTGAACGCGCCGGACTACTCGGAGAAGTCCCTGCGCGAACAGGCCGCGGGCATGGCCTACACGTGGAAGAAACTGAAGAGACTGGACAGCATCGAGGCGTTCCAGTACCATGCGTGGATTGACAACCGGGGCGAGTTTGGCCTGCGCCTTGGTCTTCGCCGGTTCCCCGACGATGCCGACGATCCCTGGGGCAAGAAACCCATCTGGTATGTCTATCAGGCCATGGGCACGCCTCAAGAGGACGAGGTCTTCGCGCAGTACAAGGCCGTGATCGGCATCAAGGATTGGGACGAGATCATACATCGCGGACCTATCCGGTGATGCGGCGACGCCGGCGCTGACACGTTGATGGCCATTTCGCTGCGGCCTGCCGCGTGGCTCGATGACTGCGGGCTCGATGGAGCCCAACGGCGCAGCGTGCTGTGGCTCCTCGCCTCGGTTCTGTCCAACAGCGTTTTCTGCCGTCTGACGGTGTTCGGGTCGGCGTTCGTGCTGTTCCTCGATCACCTCGGGCTGGACAAGGCGCGCATCGGCATGCTGCTCTCGCTCATTCCGTTCGCCGGATTGCTGGCGCTCGTCTGCGCGCCGTTCGTGGCCCGCATCGGCTATCGGCGGGCCTACATCGGCTTCTTCAGCGTGCGCAAGATGGCGATTGCGCTCATACTGGCGCTGCCGTGGGTATCGGAGCGCCTCGGATCGCGCGCAGGGCTGCTCTGGGTTGCCGGGCTCATCCTCGTGTTCGCCGTCTGCCGCGCCATCGGCGAGATCGGCGCGTATGCGGTTTTTCAGGAGGTCGTGCCCAACCCCGTGCGCGGGAGGTTCAGCGCAGCCACCTACGCGGCCATTACCCTCACGGGCATACCGGCCACGCTGGCCGCCGGATTCGTCCTGCGCGGGACGCCCGACACGTCGCGCTATCTGTCGGTCATCGGCATAGGGCTGGCATTCGGCGTTGTGTCGGTTGCCTCCCTCGTGTTCGTTCGGGCCGGCGATCCCGAGCCGCGTGCTGCCGGCGAAGCCACCGCGTTCCGCGATATGCGCGCTGCCATCCGTGACGCTACCTTTCTGCGGTATATGGCCGGAGTCGCATGCGCCAGCGTCGGCCTGTCGGCCTTCGCCTTCGCGCCGCTCTTCCTCAAGGAGTGCGTGGGTCTGGCTCCCGGCGTCGTGGTGTGGCTGGAAGCCGCCGCCGCCGCCGGCGGGCTAGGCACGGCTGGACTCTGGGGACGATCGGCAGATCGCCGCGGGAGCAAGCCCGTCCTCCTGATCGGCATCGGAGGCTTCGCCGTCGCCATGGCCGCCATCGGCATTCCGGGGGTGGTCCGCGACGCGTGGACGGCGCTGATCCTCGCCGCGAGCGTGGGCGCCGTTCAGACGGGCTGGTACATCGGCGCCGAACGCTATCTCTTCGTCCGGATCATCCCATCGGAGCGCAAGGCGGGCTACATCGCTGTCTACTACGCCTGTGCGGGCGTCGCCAATGGAATCGGGCCGCTGCTGGGCGGAAAACTCGCCGTGCTCTCGTCAGCCAGTGCGGCTCCCTATGCTCCCCTGTTCTTCACAGCCGCTGCTCTCTCAGCGGTCGCCGCCGCACTCATGCGGTCCCTGCCGCTCGAAAGGACCGGGAGCCCGGCCCGCCCCATCCCCATGTAGCCTCCCTCCGCGCTCCACGTCATTGCGAGTTCAGACGCGGCGTGGCCGCGGTGCGTGAATCAGAAAGCGTAGAGTGCTTTCTTAGGAGCGCAGCGAAGCGATCCCGAGCAGTCCACGCCGATCCGATGCTACGGCCTATGAACCTTCGGGATTGCTTCGCTGCGCTCGCAATGACGTGTGGATGTGCCGGCCGCCATTGGTACGGGCACATTGCGACGGACCCCTACGGGACGGCACACCGCCGGCAATGGTTGGCGCACGTTGCAACGTGCCCTTTCGGCGTCGCGGTCCGCTCCGATGTCGTCGGGGCGTACCAGCCGAACGACCGCCATCCGGACGAACATCGCCCGCCGGTGATTGAGCCGGCGCG
>JAAYVH010000299.1 GCA_012517255.1 Chthonomonadales bacterium | reverse complement strand
TGGGGAGCACCAAGCGCCTGGCGGAGCGGCTGACTGCGTGGTATGCCAACGAGTACGACGTGCCTTACCTTTCGGTGCGGTTCGGCAACGTGCTGGGCTCGCGTGGTTCGGTGCTGTACACCTTCAAGGCGCAGATCGACCAGGGCGGCCCGGTGATGGTGACCCACCCTGAGGTCACCCGCTATTTCATGACGATTCCCGAGGCTTGCGAGCTGGTCTTGCAGGCCGGCGCGATCGGACGCCCTGGCGACGTGCTCGTCCTTGACATGGGCGAGCCGGTCAAGATCGTGGACGTGGCGGAGCGCCTGATCGCCGAGTCAGGCCGCGACATCGAGATCGAGTTCACCGGCCTGCGGCCGGGGGAGAAGCTGCACGAGGTGCTGTTCAGCGAGCACGAAGAGGGCACGACCAGCGGACATCCACTGATCAGCGGAGTGTCGGTGCCCGACTTGGACCCGAGAACTGTCGAGACCGAGTTGCATGGCGCGGGCAAGGTTCGGGACGCGCTCGACTGGTACCGCGTTGGGGCGGAACACGAGGCGCTGGCGTGAACGAACAGCATCCCCTGCCGCCTCCCTTGACGCCCCGCTGCCTGAGGCGCCCACTCGGATGCCGGCAACAGCGGACGCGACGCAAGACGCAAGCCGCACATTCGACACGCGAACGGGGAAGCGCGTGAAGGACGATCAGAGTTCCATTCCTTTCGCACTGCCTGACATCACGGAAGCTGAAATCGAGGCGGTCTCCGATTCCGTGCGCTCCGGTTGGCTCACCACGGGGCCGAACTCCGCTGCTTTCGAGAAGGAGTTCGCCTCGTTCCTAGGGGATGGTTTGGAGGCTGTGGCCGTAAACTCTGCAACGGCAGGCCTTCACCTCGCGGTCGAGGCCCTCGGATTGGGCCCGGACGATGAAGTTCTGGTCCCCACGTGGACGTTCACCTCCACGGCGGAAGTCGTTCGCTACGTGGGTGCCAATCCGGTGCTGGTGGATGTGGAACCGGGCTCGCTGAACATTGACTTCGCGGCCGCGGAGCGCGCCATCACAGAGCGCACCAGAGCGATCTTGCCAGTGCACTTCGCTGGGCTGCCAGTTCCAAGAGGCGACCTAAGCAAGTTCGCTTCCTCGCATGGGTTGGAAGTCGTCGAGGATGCAGCCCACGCTTTCCCAGTCATCAGTGAGGGCCGCTTGGTGGGCGATAGCGAGAGCGCTGCGGTGGTCTTCTCCTTCTATGCCACCAAGACGATGACCACTGGCGAGGGGGGCATGTTGGTCACGCGGCGCCCTGAGATTGCAGAACGCGCCCGTACGATGCGGCTCCATGGGATCAGCCGGGACGTGTTTGACAGGTACACGTCCACCAAGCCGAATTGGCATTACGAAGTGGTCGCACCCGGGTACAAGTACAATCTCCCGGACCCTGCAGCAGCGATTGGACGGGTGCAGCTGCGGAGATCGAAAGACATGACTGCAGCCCGTCAACGAATCGCGGAGCGCTACAACACAGAGCTCGCGGGCCTGCCGTTGCAGCTACCCGCGCAGCCGCGTGAACCGGGCGGTCACGCGTGGCACGTGTACGCGATGAGACTGGCCGACGACGCCCCGGTTTCTCGGGATAGATTCGTTGAGCGGATGGCTGAGATGGGTGTAGGGACAAGCGTGCACTTCATCCCCCTGCACATGCACCCTTACTGGCGCGACACTCTCCAATTGAAGTGTGCTGACTTCCCTGTTGCCTCCGAAGTGTTCAACCGCGTCGTGAGCCTTCCGATATTCTCGGCCATGACCGATCGGCAGATCGAGCGTGTTATTCGTTCGGTTCACAAGGCGCTGGCGTCGTCACCGCAAGAGCAGAGATCTACCAGGCGCCCGGACGACCCCGAGGTGTCCACCTTCTCTTGCGACGAGCGAAACAGAGGCTGATCAGGTGAGGATTGGAATCTTCAGCCAGTGGTATGAACCCGAACCCGGCCCCGCCGCGCTTCCTGCGGTGCTGGGAAGAGCACTTGCTGACCGCGGCCACGAGGTCCACGTGCTCACGGGATTCCCGAACTATCCGTCGGGAAAGCTTGCTCCTGGCTATCGCCAAGCGCTCAGAAAGCGCGAAGTCCTGGGGGGCGTTTCCGTGACGAGAGTGCCCTTGTACCTGAGTCACGACTCGTCGGCATTGCGCAGGGTGGCCAACTACTCGTCATTCGCAGTTAGCGCGGCTCTCTTAGGCGTGCCCCCGTTCCCGCCAATTGACGCGCTGTGGGTTAATTACTCGCCTATCACAATCGGCGTGCCCATGTGGTTGCAACAACTGATACATGGCACCCCAACAGTGTGCGAAGTCGGCGATCTCTGGCCAGATACCCTGTCAGTCGCAGGCCTGCGTGGATCAGGGTCCTTGGCTGAGCACGCCAATGGTCTTCTTTCGGGTTGGTGCAAAGCCATGTATGCGACCTCCGACGCTGTCGCTTACATATCCCCTAGTGTAGGTGAGATCCTTGCCTCGCGTGGTGTGCCAAGGGATCGACTGCACTACATCCCAAAGCCAGCAAACGAGGCGGTGTTTCACGTCGGCGGCAGATCGCTCCGTCAAGAACTTGCCATCGACGAGAACGCCCTGGTACTTGTTTATGCGGGCACAATGGGCGCTGCACAGGGCTTGGATAGCCTCATCGAGGCATGCGGTCTGGTCGATGATCCTCGTCTGGTTGTGATCATGGCTGGTTCTGGAACTCACGAGACGGAGCTTCGAAGTTCGGCGGGGAAGCTGCCGGCTGGGCGCATCCGATTCCTAGGGCGCGTTCCTCAGGCGCGGGTGGCAGATCTGCTTGCCACATGTGACGCAGCGTTCATAAGCCTTGCAGATCACCCATCAAGCGCCATGACCATGCCGAGCAAGACTCAATCAACGCTCGCCAGCGGCACCGCGATCCTGGCTGCAGCAAACGGAGACCTCGCTGCCCTTGTTGAGAACAGCCGTGTGGGGATTACAGCCGCGCCAGGGAATAGCCGCTCCATCGCCGCTGCCCTCACGACGCTGGTCTCGATGGGAAGACCATCTCTGGCAAAGATGGGAACCAGAGCACGTCGGCTTTACGAAACGGAGTTTTCCGTATCACACATCGCCTCCCAAGCGGAAGAGTTGCTTGGTGCAATCGCGGGGGCGCCGCAGCGAGGGGTGCGTAGGTTCACGCCGGGGAAGGTGGCGAGCGCATGATCGATCATGTCATCGTCCCGACAGACGCTCCCGTTTTGGCACGGCTGCATCGGCGAGCGTTTCCCGGCTTCTTCCTATCGCAGTTGGGGGAGCCGTTCTTAGTGCAGTTCTACTTGGGATTCGTCGACGACCCGACAGCCGTGGTCGCGGTTGCTAGAGATGTCAATAGGAATCCGCAGGGTGTCGTTGTGGGATCTACCGATGCTCAGGCCTTCTTTGGGAGACTGTTGCGTCGTAGACTGCT